>NZ_FXYI02000065.1:0-17025 GCF_900184915.1 Clostridium sp. HV4-5-A1G
ACCAACGTTATGTACACTTGTATGTTCGTCGGCATCGTCATATTGGTATAAGAGACAGATACCTTCTTTAGCCTAACCTTTATAGAAAACATCTCCTCAAACAAAACTGATTTATTATTTAATTTCAAAAATATTTTTCCTATATTATCACTTTTTACATGGATGTATAGATAATTATCTTCTAAATTTATTTCCTCAAGAGCAGTATTCAGCCTATGCGTATGATCTAGGGCATCAGACACTCTTAGAATTGCTATTAATTTTAACAGTTCTTTTTTTTTCATTATATCATACAGTTGAATGTCACAATCCACATTTTTTCCGTGGCTACCTGCAATTATAGAAAGGCAATGCTTTAATTCCCATGGAACGGCCTGAAAATTTTCTTCCTGCAGTATTATATATTTAGTATGACGTTGATGGTTTGACTTGTTTATAAAACAGCCTACATCATGTAAAATTGCACTGCAGCTTAGAAGATTTCTGTAGTAGGATCCTATCAAATAGGACTTTTTATTTAGTTCATCATATATCTGGCCGGCAAAATTTTCTACTTTAATTTCATGATCTAATATATTTCTGACATTGTATTTTTCAGCGGTCTTAAATACATCATTAATTTTTACATAATCATATATATCGAGCATACAAAATCCTTTCATAATTATTTATACACTACAAATAATATGAAAGGATTTCTTTTTATATGAACTCATTTTACCACAATCACTTTATTAAACACTTTATAAAAATAATCCTTGCAGTCATCAATCATGCCCATCTCAAGCAAAGATTCTTTTTTTGAAACTATATTTAAAATAACTTTTTCCTTTTCAATCTCAATGTCTATATCCACAACGTTGCCATCATATGCTCTATCAAGAGACCTTGAAATATAAAACACCAAAGACAATTTTTTAATCATTTCAATATCACTGCAATTTAGGATCTTGCCAAAATAATCAGTTTTTTTAATTTTGCCTTCTTCAAAATTGGACACTACAAAGGCTGTCATTATCTGTTCTCTATGGGTAAGTCCATATATCTTCAGGTTTCTCACAATGTAAAAGGAATAATTTTCCTGGCTCCCAAATCCCAGTGAAATACCACATTCACTGAGCATAACTGCAGACTTTAATATTCTATAATCCTCATCCTTCATGGATAACATATCTGAAAAAACTGCACATAATTTCTTGGCAAAGCCCCACACCAACTTTAGATGATCTTTATCCAGATTATAATTATTCATTATGTTATTCAATGAAAAATCAAGTATATTTTCAACAAGAGGAGGATAACCTTCTATTAATTTTCCATAAAGCAGTCCCTGCCTCAGCCCGCTTTCACTGATACAGAGTTTTTTAGTATTGCAGTACTTTATCACTGTAGCTATACAGCAAATGGCGCCTACAAATATGTCCGCTCTGTCTCTGGATATTCCCCTCACTTTTTTATACTGAGAAATACCCATGTTCTTTAAAAAATTGTATATATCTATAACATCTCTAGAAGAAATTATATAATTATGAGGGTTATTAAAAGGATAATTGATTTTATTTCTATGTATTTTGCCAATAGTCCTGTGACTTCCTCCGATACCTATAAGAGACATACCAGATGCTTCTTTCAGCCAGCCTATTTTATCAAAATTTGACACCAGAAAAGCCTCTAGTTCTTTTATTCTTTTTTGGTTGTTTCCCTTAATGGAAAGAAATTTATCTGTGAGTGTAATTGCTCCCATTGGAATACTTATACACTCTTTTAGCTTTCTATTTTTAACCAGTATGAATTCAGTGCTGCTTCCACCTATATCCATTAAAAGTGCAGATTTAACATCAATGCTGTTAACTACTGCCAGATAATCAAAATATGCTTCTTCATCTCCCGAAAGTACTCTTATATCTATTTCTATTTCTTTTTTTGCCCTATCTATGAACTCTCTCTGATTGGAAGCCTTCCGCACTGCTTCTGTGGCAACCGCCACAATCTCAGTTACATCATTTGAATCACATAGTCTTTTAAAATGAGATAATGCAATAATGGCCAATCTGATTTTTTCTTCACTTATGGCTCCATCAGCTGTCATATTCCTTCCGAGTCTTACTATGGACTTCAATTCATCTACAAACTGATAATTTCTTCCATTCATAATTTTTACAATCAAGACTCTCATGGAGTTAGAACCAATATCTATTATTGCCAATTTTTTCATAGCGTATCTCCTTATATGAAATTATAACTATTTACAATATACCTATTATATTATATAAATTCAGCAAATATTTCAACAAATATCTGGAAGTATATTTAAGGGTATGTTATTTAAATGTTAAAATCCTGTTAAGTTTAAAGTATTCACCACCCTCAATAAAGTATAATTTAATTGTTCATAATATAATTATTGCACTTAAAATTTATATTGGAGTTGATGTACATGAAAAGCATTAAATTGTCACAGACAGTAGCAGCCATAGATGCTGGTTCCAACTACTTGAGAATGAGTATTGCCGACATAGATCATGACGGTCACATCAATGTACTGGAAGATTTAATCAAACCTACCAATATAGGAAGAGATACTTTTTCAAGCGGCAGAATATCTGTTGATACTATTCACAATACCTGTAATGACATAAAGGGATTCACACAGGTAATGAAAGATTACAAAATAAAAAATTATAAGGCTGTATGCACCAGTGGAATACGTGAAGCTGAAAACAAGCAGTATATCCTGGAACAGATAAAACTCAGAACAGGAATAGAAATAGAGGACATAAATGTATCACAAGAACGTTTTTATATAATGAAAGCTCTAAAATACAATATATCTGAATTTAATTTTTTTGATAAAAAGACCACATTGGTTATAAATATAACAACAGGTTCAGTGGAAGCTTCCATTTTTGAAGATAATAAATTAAAATTTACAGAGCATATCCAAATAGGGTCTCTCAGGTTGAAAGAAACCTTTACGGGTTTGGAAAATAAGATTATGAATTTCTCCAATTTAATGAAGGAATACGTTGAAAGTAAATTATACTGGATAAAATCCAATACAAAGCATTTAAAAATAGAAAACCTCATCATAATAGGAGGCGAAGTACATACAATTGTCAATTTAATCAACAGCAGGGGCAATAATTCCAAAATGAATAATATAATACTTGGAAAAGATTTTAAATCACTGTACAATGAAATTAAAAATATGACTGAGGATCAAATCACTTTTAAATATAAAATCAGTGCCATTAAAATGAACCTTTTGCTCCCCACGCTGATTTTATTCAACTGCTTTTACAAGATGGCAAATACGGAAAGTATATACAACCCCAACATAACTTTAAGGCTTGGGGTCTTACAGGATCTTTCTGATAAGATTTTCAACCTTCCCCGTAAATCAAAGCTTATAGATGATATTTTAAGTTCTATAGATCATATTGCCGACAAATATAAGATTGACAAAATCCATTCCAATTACGTAGAAAAAATTGCACTGTCAATATTTGATCAAACTTTAAAAATTCACAAGATGGGGGAATCTGAAAGATTGTATCTGCAGGTATCCAGCAGGATTCACGATGTAGGACAATTTATAGATGCGGTAGATCCTGAAATTCAAGCTTATAACATAATAATAAATCAGGATATAATGGGATTTTCATATAGAGAACTAAACATAATAGCCAGCATAGCCAAATACCATTGGGATATAATACCTAAAGAATCAGATTATAATTATTCCATTCTGGATTCCAGAGATAAGATGGTCACATCTATGTTGTCTGCCATTTTAAAATTATCAGAGGCACTTGATACATCCCATCTTCAAAAAATAACAGATATAAAACTTACGAAAAACGGCGACATGCTATTTTTCAATACTACATCTGAAAAAGACATAAGCCTTGAAGAATGGGCTTTTAACAGTAAGGCAAACTTTTTTCAGGAAGTTTTCGGTATAAAACCAACAATTTAAGGAGGCTCAATTTATGGGTAAATTCAACAAAAGTAAAAATTTTATAAACAGAGAGCTAAGCTGGATAGAATTCAATAAGAGAGTACTGGAAGAGTGCAGAGATACAAATCATCCTCTATTTGAACGTCTGAGATTTCTTTCTATAACCTGTTCCAACCTGGATGAATTTTTCATGGTAAGAGTTGGCTCTCTCATGGATCAGATAAAGGCAGGCTTCAACAAACCGGATCCTTCAGGATTGACTCCAAAAGAACAGCTGGCAGATATATATTCAAGTGTGACAAAATTGGTGGCAAAGCAGTGCAGTTATTATAATCGTTCTTTAAAAATAGCTCTTGGAAAGGAAAACATAAAATTTCTAAAACCTCAGGATTTAGATGAAAATCAGAGCAAATTTATAAAAAACTACTATCGCAAGAATGTTTTTCCCGTTCTGACTCCAGTACTTTTAGACAGCAGCAGTGCTTTTCCACTGCTTTTAAACAAGAGTTTAAACATAGGTCTCATCATCGAGAAAAAAGGAGTCAAATCTTTCGCTACGGTTCAGGTACCCTCGGTACTTCCAAGGATAGTGGTGATACCAAGTGAATCAAATTTTAACATAATACTTCTGGAAGATATTATAAAATCAAACTTAAAAACTCTTTTTGGTACCGAAAATATATTATCCTGCGGATGTTACAGAATAACGAGAAACGCAGATATGGCTGTGGATGAAGAGGGTGCAGAAGATCTTCTTGAAGCCATAGAGGAATCTTTAAAGCAGCGTAAGTGGGGTGCTGCAGTAAGACTGGAACTTGAAAGGGGAATAGACAAGGATATAGTGAGAACCCTTGAGAAAGAACTGGAAATCTCAAAGACTCAGGAATATATCTTAAATGTTCCACTGGACTTGACCTTTTTAAATAAGCTCATATCCGTAAAAAAGTACAAATATCTGTGCTATGAGCCTATAAAGCCATTAAATCCACTTAAAGGGATGGAAGATGAGGACATTTTTTCCATAATATCAAAGAAAGATATACTCTTATACCACCCCTATGAGTCCTTTGAACCTGTTATAGAATTTGTAAAGCAGGCTGCAGAAGATCCTTCAGTACTTGCCATAAAGCAGGTGCTCTACAGGGTCAGCGGAAACTCTCCCATTGTAAGATCTCTTATAAAAGCAGCCGAAAATGGAAAACAGGTTACAGTGCTCGTGGAATTAAAGGCAAGATTTGATGAAGAAAACAACATAATATGGGCAAAGCAGCTGGAAAAGGCAGGATGCCATGTAATCTACGGATTAGTGGGACTTAAAACGCACTGCAAACTTCTCTTAGTAGTCAGGAGAGAAAATGACGGAATAAAAAGGTATGTTCACATGGGCACTGGCAATTACAACGATGTAACTGCAAAAATATATACGGATTTGGGTCTTTTCACATCAAATCCCTATTTTGGTGAAGATGCATCCGTAATATTCAACATGCTTTCAGGTCATTCCATTCCAAAAGAACTTAAAAAGACCTGTATAGCTCCACTTAATTTGAGAGAAAGGTTTCTATATCTCATAGAACGGGAGAAAAACAACGCTCTAGATAGCAAACCTGCTAAAATAATTGCCAAGATGAATTCACTGGTGGATAAACATGTAATTGAAGCTCTGTACGACGCATCCTGTGCAGGAGTAAAAATCCAGTTAATCGTCAGGGGTATATGCTGTTTAAGGCCAAAAATAAAGGGTGTCAGTGAAAATATAAGTGTAATAAGTATCGTGGGAAGGTTCCTCGAGCACAGCAGAATATATTATTTTTACAATAATGGTGAGGAAGCACTGTATTTATCCAGTGCAGACTGGATGAACAGAAATCTGGACAGAAGAGTGGAACTTTTATTTCCCATAGAAGATACAGATGTAAAGAATAAATTGAAGGGAATACTCAATACACAGTTAAACGACACAATCAAAGCTAGAATGCTGACCAGCGACGGTTCTTATTCTCATATAGACAAACGCGGCGGGAAACGGGCCTTGGACAGCCAGAAATTATTTTACGAGACAACCCTGGATCCGGACAAGAACTCTTTAAGTAAAACGGAGCTCTCCAAAAAGAAATGGAGGGAAGAAGGTTTTCAGGTACGTCAACCTCAAGTATAAAAATAAAGTTTAGAGTTCAAATATCAAATATAGTAGATTTTCGGTTTTACCCGAAAATCTTTATCATTTGATATTTTATATTTGAACTTTCATAAGAGGAGCTAATTTCTAAATATGCTGCCGGTCTGTTCTTTAAACATTTTATAAGCTTCCAGTGCCTCCGCAGCCTGTTCAGTAGAAAGAGGATCATACACATTCTGCTTATTATAGCTGAATCCTCCATCTTTTAATTTATAACTTAAAAGTTCATCTATCAGGTTTTTGTTGTTTTTCGTAAATTCACTGCCTGTAGGATCTATTCCATTACTGCAGAGAGCTATGATAACCTGAGATAAACTCTGGCTGTTCTCTACACCCATAGAGGAATATCCTGCATCACTGCCCTGCATGGAGGAAAGTTTTGCAATTCCGGCATCTACGACCTGCTTCACATCTTCTCTATCTCTATACGGTGCCAGAGCTGTGAGTGCCATAGATGTCATATCTGTATCCGCTTTATTACTCGTAATACTCCATCCATTATCCTCTGTCCTGGCAGATACTATTTTATCTATGAATTTATCTCTACTAACAAGGGCATCATTTGGCACGTCAAAATTTCCAGAATCCAAAGCTATAAGACCAAATATATAGGCATTTATACCCTGGTTATCCATGCCGGCATTATTGTATATTTTTTCTACCAGATTATATCCTCCAAAACTTGTAGAATCCTTGCCCAGTAATGATAGGACAATTACCATTCTCTCATAATCCGTAGGGGCAAAAGAATCGGCTTGTGATGAAGTCAGGCTGTTTTCAAAAGAAGTCCAATAACTTGGGGGAACTTCCTCTCCATATCTATATACCACCAATGCTTGCCAATCATCTTGGATCCCATCTTTTAAAATTTTATTCACAGTTGCATCAAGTGTACTTTCCACCTGAGACTTATAATTATAATCTTGAGATACAGAGCTCAATTCGAAAGTGTATTTAAGACTACTTTTTAAATACCTGCTTTCTGAAGAATGAACTCCATTTCCTACATTTAAAGAATAAACTTCCCCCTGCTTATATCCGCCTTCCGGAGCATCTACCTTTACTTTGCTGCTGTCAAGTAATTTTATACTGACATTTACTAAATTTCCTTTACTGTCCGTTACAGTTATGGCATTTTTGGTCTGATCATCAAAACCCACAGGTTGACTAAATTTTATAGTCCATGATCTATTAGGATCAGTTATAGTTTTATCTACAGAAGCCGCTTTCACAAGCAGCGGTTGAACCAATAGTATTGAAGTCACAGCCGTGCTTAAAACGGCATACTTTATCTTTGATCTTAACATTTTACATTTCCCCCCATATACAATTATTTAACAAATATAATCTAATCGTTACATACCATTTTTAACATACTTCCAAATCACAGAATCCCCACTCTTCAACACATATTGTCCACTTCCTATATTGGCCTTTACAAATTGGGACTGTCCTTTTTTCTTCACATAATAACACCATCCGGACATGGGTCCTTCTGCCCTCTCTTTCAGCCCATTTATATCTGAGAAATAAATTGTAGAACCAGTTCCCTTTGTTGTGTAACTTATCTTGACTCCATCAAGAACCTTTTGAGTTACATATCCTACGGTTTGTCCATCTATACCATTCAAATTTTTTTGTAAAACAACTCTATTTCCATGAGCTTCATCAATAATCTCAATAGAAGACTGCTCTACCGACTTTTGAGAACTAGCACCGGGTGCACTGGAATTTTGTGAAGAACCACCTTGAGTTGAAGAAGTCTGTCCAGTTTTGCTGTTTACCTTTGAAGCTCCATCTAAACTGCTGGAAGCAGAATTTTTAGACGATTTGCTGGAGACAGCAGGATTTCCCTTTTCATCTTTAGCACCACTTTGGCTTTTCCCAGCTTGAGCTGTACTATTTGACTTATTTTGGGCTTTCTCTGCACTCGCCTGTTTATTTGAAATAGTGCTGGTATATACGTTCTGAGCCTTGATCGCAAGCGCAAATATAACAGCGCATACCACAACAGCAGATACAATTATTATATACTTTTTCTTTTTATTCTTCATTAATTTCATCTCCCTTTTTAGTATTCATGTAACTTATAATCAATCTCCTATTATAGCGCTGAAGCACCGGTAAAAACCTCTTGTAAAATATGACTGAAAACACAAAAGAGCTGATTCCATGGAGAATATCAAAAGTTAATCCCGAAGCATAAGCAGCTAAAATTGAGCCTAAGTTTATAGGTTTTACGAAAGCCAATATATACTGAATGTTCATAATCCAGTCAAACATAAAGCCAAACAAAAAACACAGAATTGAGAATTTAAAAGTTGAAATTTTTCTGCCGCTCTTCCCCAATATCCCTGAAATGATTCCCACAAGCCCCCAGGAAAACATCTGCCAGGGAGTCCAGGGTCCCTGACCAAAAAATATATTGGATAAAAATGCAGTAGTGCTTCCAATTAAAAATCCCTCATAAGATCCAAATACAAAGCCAGAAATTGCCACTAAAAAAGTAACCGGTTGTATATTTGGAGCAGCAGCAAATACTATTCTGGAAACAGCTGCAAATGCACTTAAAGTAGCTATTATAGCAATTTCCTTAGTACCTGAGTGACTTTTTTCAAAATAGAAATAACTCATAAAAAGTATTGCAAAAACACTCACAGTGCATATAAGTGAAACTCCTGTTTGAAAATTACTTCTAACCGTAAGTGCCATTAGCACTATGATTATAAGAGAAGTAACTACAATAATAAATTTTTTCATATTGAACACCTTTCAATGGCTTCTTCCAGGGTAAATATACTATCATCCTTATCCCTCAGCAATTTGTTCATGGAAGTTGTATAAAATATTCCATCTCCCAATACCTGCCTCTTATTTCCGTCTGCCACAATTCTCCCATTGAACATAATCATGTATCTTCTGCAAAAATTACTGGCAAAATCTGTATCATGAGTCACCAAAATAATGGAAGTACCCTTTCTATTGAGATTTTGAAGTAATTTCCCCAATTTGTTTTTAAGTCCACTCTCAAGGCCTCTCGTTGGCTCATCCAGTAGAATCATATCAGGCTGTAATACAAGTATGGAGGCTATGGCTACCCTCTGACGCTGACCGCCGCTTAAATCCCTTGGGTTTTTATTCTTCAGATCATATATTTCAAGTTCTTTTAAAACGCTATTCACTATTTTCTCATCATATATCCCATAATTGTCCATGGTAAATTTAACTTCTTCGTAAACACTGTCCTTTGACAAATAATCATTGGGATTTTGAGATATATATCCTATATGTCTGGCTATCTGCCTTATATCCATTTTCGAAGTATCTTCTCCATAGAGCCTTATGATGCCTTCATGCTCCACAAGTCCCAGAATAGTTTTTAAGAGAGTGCTTTTTCCGGCACCGTTGGCTCCCAATATTGCAATAAATTCACCATTTTCCACAGTAAAATTTATATCTCTCAAAACTTGTTTAGAGCCATATTTACAATTTAATTTGTTTACAGAAATCACTTCTTTGTCATTATTCTGGAATTCAGCAGCAGCAACTTCATTTCCTGATTTTACATTCAATGAGCTGTTTAGAATTTCCACCCGGGCGTCTTTAAAATTTTGCGGCATTTTATTAAAATTCATTTTTTTAAAGAACTTGAGATAATCGGGCATAAACATAAATTGTCTTTTATTACAATTATAATAAAAATCTCTCTTATCTTCAAATAACTCCAAAGTCCCATCATTCATGATAGCTATGGAATCCACAGTATCAAACCACCTGTTCACTCTCTGCTCTATGACTATTATGGTTATTCCGAGTTCTTCATTTATTTTTTTAGTTATATTCAGCATTTCTTCTGCAGAAGAGGGATCCAGCTGTGAAGTTGGTTCATCCAGTATTATACAATCCGGCATATATACAAGGGCAGAGGCCACTGCCACTTTCTGTTTTTCCCCTCCTGACAGGGAAGCAATATCTCTATCAGCAAGATGAAGTATTCCCGAAAATTGAAGTGCCTCATAAACTCTCCTCTTGATCACATCTTCATCCACTCCTATATTCTCCAGTCCAAATGCTACTTCCCTGTGGACTCTATTCATCATAAGCTGTTTTTCAGGATCTTGAAATACCATGGTTACCTTTTCTGCTCTTTCCCTATGGCTCATATCTTTTAAATATTTTCCACCTATTTTTATTTCCCCGCCTATGGTACCGCCATAAAAATTAGGTACTGTACCAACTATTGCCCTGGCAAGAGTCGATTTTCCAGATCCCGATCTTCCTGCTATTAACAGAAAATCATTTTTTTCTAACTGTAAATTTATATTTTTTAAAGACCTCTCTTTTTCCATAGGATAAGTAAAATTCAAATCCTTAATCTCTATATATGCCATACTTTTTCTCCTCGCCGTTCAATATTACAGTTAATGAAATAGCTACTATAAAGGCAAAAATTACAGCTATTCCGATGTTGATGAAATTCACAATGGTTACACCATCGTATATGTTAAATTGCACCCATCCTTTAAACTGTGCTGTTCCATAAAATATAACCAGTGCGGTACTCAAAGCTATTATCTCCCAGTCCCTCGCTTTAAATTTCTGTCTTTCATAGACACTTCTGCTTCCGCTTAAAAATCCTCTGACATAGGCTGCCTCGCCTATGTTAAAGGAGCCTTCCATGGAATCCTCAAGAAGTATGGACATCACAGGAATATAACTTGCAGCTTTTTCTCTGGCTTTTTTCTTGTCAAACATCACACCTCTCACCTCATATATTTCCTTTAGATTTCTAAATCTATCCTTCATACTGGGTATGAGCTTGAAACTTATCATGAGCATGAGAGTGGATTTGGGCATTATGGATGAAAAATAGGAAACTGCCCTGTCAGAATCAACCATAAGCTCGAGTATTATAAAAAGATAGATTACCGCAAGAAACTTAAAGGACATCACCAGGGCATATATAAACGCCTCCAGCGTAAATCTTCTATTAAACAGATAAAACAGTGTTGTTCTCCCGGAACTCACAAAGAGTACATTCAGCAAAATTATAAAAAAAGCAATTGGGAAGAAATAGTACAATGCCGTTCTGAATTTGTGCTTTTCACTGCAAAACACCGCAATAAACAGGATAAAAACATATACGGATGACAGTATCACCGGATTGTCATTGGAAAATATTATTACCATCATGGACATGAAAACCACAGAAGCGGTCAGCACATGGTACTGTTTAAAATCAATAAAATACCTGGATTTTTCTTTATCCTTATAAGTCATGGATATTCACTTCCTTGTCAGCTGTTTAAAGAATGACCGCAATCACAAATAACAGCCATTATTTAAGTATTCCCCAAAATGCTATTTTATAGGTATTTCTATAGTGCCTGAAAGTGGATTATCTTTGTCATCTAAAACAAAGGCTTTTAGTATATATTTTCCCGTGGATGGAATCTGCATGGATGCATCTATAGTAGAGGAATCACCGCTTTTTATAGACTGACTTACACTCACATGATTAATAAATTTGCCCTTATTATTATCATCATACAGGGCTACCAATAACGTAACCGGCTGATCTGTTGAGGATATGTTTCCAGCTTTTATCTTTATGTCTGCATCATTTCCCAAAGAAAAGCTGGTGTTTTCAGTTAAATTTTCTATGTGAACTATTTCTTTGACTACAGTAATCTGACATGTAGCTTCTACAGTGGAATCACCTTCAGCAGAGGCTGTTGCTGTTATGGTGGTATTTCCCTCTCCAGCTGCAGTTACTTTGCCTGTTGAATCCACCGTAGCTGCACCCTCATTAGAACTTTTCCATGTAATTTTGGCATCGCCCGGCATCATAGATGCCTTCAGCTGCACACTTCCGCCTAATACCAGCTTGTCTTCACTTTCATTTAAGGTTATGCTAGTTGCAGGGACATAAAATCCCCTATATACAGATCCCTTCCCTTCAGTTAAGAGTTTATAAGACACCAATGCTTCCAGTCCCTGATTTGTGGCATATGCATTTACGCCATTATTATCCTCATACTCAAATCCTGATTTATTACTAACGGCATAGTTCAAAAGGACATCCATAGGATTTTTCCCATTTTTTATAAACCTGTTGTCTGTAATAGGATCTATTCCATTATCACAAAGTCCTATTATGACCATTGCCAGGCTTTGAGAATTTTCACTTCCATAGGAAGATGTAAATTCACCGTCTTCATTTTGTACATCGGAAAGTTTCTGTACTGCACTGTCTACTGCAGATTTCACATCTTTATTCTTATTGTAATAAGGTGCAAGAGCTGAAAGTGCCACAGCTGTGGTATCCGGGTCCATAACATATTTTTCTTCTGCACCTGGAGTCCACTGGTTAATATTAGAATACCAAGCACCATTTTGCCTTCCGGGATCCTTTAATATGGCATCAATTAATTTCTCCCTGGTCCAGACTGCATTTTCAGGTACATAAAAATTTGCCGCATCCAGAGCTAAAAGGGCATACAAATAAATATTGATTCCCCCATTTTTCATGGTTTGTTCATCACAGTCATATATTTTCTCTACAAGATTTATATTATCAAAATTTGTGGGATCTTTACCTGCCGCCAATAACCCAAGTACGCCTTTTTCATATGTTCCAATAGTTGGATTTTCCAAAGCCTCTTTAAGACTGTCTACATAATTTGTTACCGTACCTTTGTCAGCTTTATACAAGGCTAGATTTGCAATTCCGCTGTCCATAGATACCCATCCATTACTATTATTTGCTGTAGCACTTATATTATCTATAAGTTCATTTACAGAATCTATGTAATCTGTCTGCTGCTCAGTAGCTTGTCCCCCATCTGCGAATACAGTAGCTGTACTACTTCCCGCAATACCTATTATCATAAATGCCGATATTATAAAGGACAGAAATCCTCTATTAAAATTTTTCATTATAATTCACCCCTTATACCAAGATTAAGATACACTAAATGCTTTTATATCAATTTTGTTATCCATGCTTGAAGATGCCTTTATGGTTCCCGTGTAGTTACCAGGATCCAAAGTAGTATTTATATCCATCTTCCCCCCTGAAGATTCATTTATATATTTTAAATTGCCTTTATCATCATAAAGCCTGATAATTATACAATCACTCAAGTACCTGCTATTAGCCTGTATATTTATAGTTCCATCCACCTTTCCCGTAATCACAAGATTGAGCCCCTGGTTTTCGTCTCCATTCAATGTCGTCAGTTTAGTATCCTGTTTAGGTGGATTATTGTTTCCGCCTCCAGAACCGCCACCGGAACCACTTCCAGTTCCACCTGGATTATCATAAGTCCAATCATGGTAATCAAATCTTATAACATCTCCAGATTTCGGCTCTATGGCTTGAACACCTACCTGGGCAAATTCATTATTTACATATATGAACCAACTGATGCCATGAGATAAATCCTGGGCAGATTCATTGACATAATCTTGTCCATTTACTGACATAGAATTTATATAGCCACTTTTCATATCCACTTTATCTGCAACAGTTTTTAAATAATCAAGGGCAACTTTATCTTCTTCTACATTCAACGTCTTTTTTTCAAGAATGGTTCCATTATTATCTTTAGTAATTTCCAAAGTGAAAGTTCCCGAATTTGCAGAAGTGCCGCCTCCTGTGCCCGGCTTGGTTTCATCTCCTATACCGCCGCTGGTGGACTCTCCATTGAAATAACGAACCAGATCGTCCAAAATCACAGCTGGAACTACCGCAGTTCCGCCCAATGCAGTAATAACGGTTTTATCTGACATGTTCTCTTTTAAAAAATCCGCTGTTTTCGAAGCAACAGTATTGTCGGTCAAAACAACAGGTGCGGATTCTGTAGCTGCAAGAGCCGAGCCGGAAAGCGCATCTGCAAACTCATCCCCATTGGGTCCATTTCCCCTTGCCACATACACATTGCTAAAATTAAGATCGGATTTAAAATTCTGAAGCACGGCCAGATTTGTATCAAACCTGGTGGCACCCCCAAGTCTTACAGCATTTGTAAGAGAAGATTCCAGGTCGCTGGATATGACTCCAGTACCGCCTACTATGTAAGTTTTTTCTATATTTCTGTTTTTCAAGTAATTTTTCACTGCCTGTGGAAGAGCATCGCTTTGTGACAGCAATATGGGCATTCCTTTTTTAGCAGCTATTGCAGCTATTGAAAGGCTGTCGGCATAGCCGCTTCCAGATGCAACTACAATATTGCTGACATTTTCCAATTCTTCTGCTATTTTCACAGAGGTCTCATACCTATCTTGTCCACCTAATCTTTTCACAACGCTGACACCAATATCTTTTAGCTGCGATTCCACATTATCAGATAAAGAACCTGTTCCACCAATCACAAATGCCCTATCCACTTTGAGCCTTTTAAGTTCTTTTATAGTTTCATCATCCAGCGAACCCTGTCTTGAAAGTATTATAGGAGCATTATATTTTTTTGCAAGAGGTGCTGCACAGAGAGCATCTGCATAGCCATATCCCTGGGCTATAACAGCAGTAGCTGCACCATATTTCCATCCCTCCTGACTTATTTTTAAGGATGTTTCTATTCTGTCCTCTCCCCAAAGCCTGTTTTCATTTGCAGTTGTACTCATATTGCCGGCACTGCTTGAATCCGCATATACATTTCCAGTGAATCCTGATAAAGCAATGCCAATTACAAACAAAAGCATGACAATTTTGCCGATAATTTTTTTCATACCTTTCATATCATAATCCCTCCCCTAAATAAAAGATCAAATCAATTCCAATAATAAAAGGATCCCTAAGGATCCCGCTATTTACATTCAATTATGGCTGCTTATATATATCTTAGCAATAAAAAACAATTTAATAAAATGTATCATGTTTCCCTCCGAAAAATCAACAAAATGTCAGGCAGGCTTCCTGGCTCAGATTCATTTTACTCCCTTATCTTCCCAGATATATTACCAGTGATACAAACAAGGTTTCATCCTCCATACAGTAGCGGTGGGACTGCAGTATTTTCTATACTTTTCCTTTTAAATATTTAAAACATCACCTAACATCAAATATTAAATTTTACAAATTATCTGCTGCTCTTACCGTTAAGTATAAGATATAAATTTTATTCAGTCAATATATTCAATTAAATAGAATTCGTAAAAGAGAAATGGATTACACTTCATTTTAATAACTGCAATTAAATCTACTTTCAAATTCACTTATCAGTTCATCTCTAAATTTCGGATGCGCAATTTTTATAAGTTCTCTAGCTCTTTCCTTTAACGATTTACCTCTAAGCTGTGCAATTCCGTATTCTGTCACTACATAATGCACATCATTTCTTGAAGTAGTAATTGCTGATCCTTTGCTCAAGAAAGGCACTATCCTTGATACCGTACCCTTTTTTGCAGTAGATGGTATAGCTATAATTGACTTGCCATCTTTTGCCATGCTAGCTCCTCTCATGAAATCAATTTGTCCTCCAACTCCACTTATCTGCTTTAATCCTACACTTTCAGCAGTTATCTGTCCCATTAAATCCATTTCCACACAGGAATTTATGCATACCATCTTATAATTTTTCATAATAACCATGGGCTCATTCACATAATCCACGGAGTCGGATTCAACCATGGCATTGTCATTTACAAAATCGTATAATTTTTTAGTACCCATCAAAAAAGTCACAACTATTTTACCTGGATGAAGAGTCTTTTTCTTGTTTGTTATTACTCCAGACTCAACTAAATCCACAATCCCATCAGATATCATCTCAGAATGTATTCCCAGATCTTTTTTATCTTTTAGAAATGAAAGTACAGCATCTGGAATAGCTCCTATTCCAAGCTGAAGGGTTGACCCATCTTCTATCAAGGAAGCACAATATTTCCCTATTTTCTTTTCTACATCTCCTATTTTAGAAGGTGCCATTTCAACCACAGGGTGTGTATTTTCAACTATACACTCTATATCAGAAATATGTATGAAACAATCTCCAAGAACTCTTGGCATATTTTCATTGACTTCTGCAATAACAATTTTAGCACATTCTGTTGCCGGCTTTATAAAATCATTGGAAATTCCAAAGCTACAGAAACCGTGATTATCCGGTTTGCTTACCTGAATCAACGATACATCTAAAGGAATGTAGCCTTCTTTAAAAAGCCTTGGCATTTCATGAAAAAAACATGGAACATAGTCTGCTCTTCCCGAATTGACAGCATTTCTTACACCTTTACTTACAAACAATGAATTGTAATGAATGTATTTTTCCATACCTTCTTGTGCATACTTACCTTCAGATCTAGGCAGCATACTGTATAAATTTAAATTCTTGTATTTCTCTTTGTTCTTCACCAAAGCATCAAGAAGCATTAGAGGCTCTGCACATCCAGTTCCAAAAACTACATTATCACCCGATTTTATTTTAGATACAGCTTCATCTGCACTTACCAATTTACTTTTATATAAATTTTCCAATTTTGCAGAGATCATTTTAAAACCACCTTTCAAAAAATTTTATAAAATTAGAGATAAGTAAAGTTCCACTCAATCCCAAGAATCACTTGATCTACTCTGCACAATAAAAAAGAGAATCCAAAGGAATCTTCTTTCATATTTTAAATAAAACTGTTTACAAATTAAAATACAACACACAATTTACAAATATTATGTAAAATATTGTCCCAGCATTAATTTTTAACTTTTACCAATACAATAATTGCTTAAGTCATGCAACATCTCCTCTCTCCTGAAAGAATTAACGACATATTAGACAGACTTCCCATTTTAGATTCATCCTGAATGTTAAAAATATCACTTACTACTGGATATTAAATTTTTATAAATTATCTATTTCTCTATTTTTAAGTATAAGATATAAAT
>NZ_FXYI02000066.1:0-16987 GCF_900184915.1 Clostridium sp. HV4-5-A1G
ATATAAATTCTCTATACATAGTAGAAAACCCTTCTAAAAATTTTATATTTTATATATTTATTTTAACACTATGCTGTCCATGCTTAAAAAATGGTATTATTCCATCCTCAATTTTATCACCATCAACCCATGTTCCCTTTTCCTTTTCCCTGATCACCTGTATATCATAGACACAATCATCTCTGTTATATCGTATGCTGTAATCTTTCCATTCCTCTGGCACGGAAGGCGTTATGACAAAGCCTCTGTTTTCCTTAAATGTCATTCCGAGTATGGTCTCTACACCTGCTCTATAAAGCCATCCTGCCGCCCCTGTATACCAGCTCCATCCTCCTCTCCCCACATAGGGCTCTACTGCATACACATCTGCTGCCACCACATAAGGTTCTACCTTATAGACATGACAATTCAAATAATCTTTAGCATGGTTTATAGGGTTTATCATAGAAAAAGTTCTATAGGCTTTCTCCCTATCTCCTATTTTAGCAAAAGCCATAATGGACCATATGGCTGCATGGGTATACTGTCCTCCATTTTCTCTTACTCCAGGTATATATCCTTTAATATATCCTGGTTCCAGAGAGGATTTGTCAAAAGCCGGTGTAAGCAGCAATATGATACCCTTATCCTTTTTTATAAGATTCCTGTCCAGGGCATGAACTGCCTCTTTAGCTCTGGATTCCTTTGCAGCTCCAGATATAACTGCCCAGGATTGAGAAATTGAATCAATCTGACATTCTTCATTTTTCACAGACCCAAGCGGAGTTCCATCGTCAAAATAAGCTCTTTTATACCAGCTTCCATCCCAGGCATTTTTCTCTAGATTTTCCTTTATAAATTCCTTTAATTTAGAGTATTTTATGATCTTTTCTTCATCCTTCATAAATTTGCACAGCGGAATGAGCTTATCCAATATACTGTATAAAAACCATCCCAGCCACACACTTTCTCCCTTTCCTTTATTTCCCACGGTATTCATTCCATCATTCCAGTCTCCTGAACCCATGAGTGGAATATTATGCTCTCCAAATCTACATGATTTTTCAATAGCTCTTATACAGTGATCATAAATAGTTCCACTTTCCTCGGATACGGGGGATATACTGTATCTTTCATATTCATCATCTTTTAACTGACTGTCATTAAGATATGGTACCGCTTCATTCAATATGCTATAATCTCCCGTATTCTTTATATAATCCTCCACTACATAGGGCATCCAAAGCAAATCATCGGAAAACTTGGTCCTAATGCCACTTCCTACATACGGGTGCCACCAATGCTGAACATCCCCTTCTAGATACTGTCTGGATGCACTGTAAATTATGTGCTCCCTGGTTATATCAGGACGTATATAGGATATAGCACTTACATCCTGAAGCTGATCCCTAAAGCCATAGGCACCCCCAGATTGATAGAACGCAGTCCTGGACCAGTACCTGCAGGATATCACCTGATACATAAGCCATCCATTTAACATTATATTCATTGAATCGTCAGGAGTATTGACCTGTATAGTTTCAAGTGTACTTTTCCAATAATCCTGGCTGTTTTTTAACTCCTGCTGAATGCTTCCGGCATTACTGTACTTCTCTATGACTCTGTTGATTTCCTCAAAATTATCCTCCTGCCCAAAAAGAACAATAATTTCCCCTTCTGAGTTGGCATCTAATTCCACTTTTACATTTTGAGCCATACAGGGATCAAATCCAGCTCCCACCGTATTAGAAAGGTTTTTAAGGCAGAGTCCTTCAGGTCTCCATACGTTCCCCTGGCGCCCTATAAATTCCGTTCTAACACCTGTATAGGACATCTGCTTGCCCCCCAATATCTTCAAATAACATATTCCATCTTTGAAATACTGGCTATATGGATTCTTAGCATATATATACTCATGCTCCTTGTCAACTCCAGTATATATATACTGCGCAGTTTGCTCATGGCAGACCCCTAATACCAATTTTGCATAGTAGATTATTGAAAGTATCCTTTTCCTCTTACCTATGTTATGCAGTTTTATCCTGCACACCTTCACACTGTCCTCTATGTCTGCAAACACAGTCATTTGACCCACTATTTGGTCTGCTTCATGTTTAAAAATAGAATAGCCAAAACCATGCTCTATTACATATTGTCCCGAATCCCTTACAGGTCCAGGAGATATACTCCATATATGTCCCGTTTCTTCATCTTTTACATATAAACTTTCAGCCTCGCCATCCATCACAGGATCATTTGACCATTCTGTAAGTTTGTTTTCCCTGCTGTTTTTATTCCAGGTATAGGATATACCACTTTCAGAAATATGAAATCCAAATCTCCTATTAGAAATAACATTTATCCACGGCGCAGGAGTATTGCTATAATTTTTCAACACTATTATATAGGACTTTCCATCCTTTGAAAAACCACCTATGTCATTAAAATATCGAAGAAGAGGAATTTCAAAACTGTAGGAGGAAATTACCTTTCCATTTTTATTATAGACAAAATCACCAAGATTTCTCACCCTTTCATCTTCTAGAGAATCCATACTACACATAAACTGCTTAAACAATTCTCCCTCTTGACCGTCTATTACAAATCTGGACACAGCCTTTAGAAAATTCACATCTTCCTCCTTTACTTCACTTTTATTTAAAATGAATACCCTTCCATCCTTATTTCTTCTGATTCTAGATAAACTATTATTTACAATATCTCTCAATTTGTTTTGGAGAGGCTGCATATAAGAGCTATCTTCCAGATTTAATAAAACCAAATCCACTGATAGGTTTTTCAAAGTCCAATACTCCTGAGCACGCAAAAGCTGTCTTACAAAATCTATATTGCTCTCATCTCTTATAATAAGAAGAACTATAGGTAAATCTCCTGAAATTCCGTAAGGCCACAATGCAGACTGACTTTTTTTCATATTGACTATATATTTGTATCTATTTTGAAATAGATCACTTAAAAACAAAATTTTTGAGGCTATCTTCTGGTACACATTTATCTGGTTTGATGTTATTCCAAGATATTTCATCTCCAGCTGAGCTTCAGTCCATGAAAGTTGAAACATTCTATTCACATTGCACATATCACCATATTTATTTGCCAGTTTAACTGCATTTTCCTTAGAATCTGCCAGCATAGTGCTATAAGCTACCTTCCCAGTCCTACCAGGCTCTATCCTTATTCTAACTCTCAAACTTATTATAGGATCAATCACCGCTCCTACCGATTTTGTAAGCTGTACATCATTATCCATTGCCCTTGGATTCACGAGATTTCTACCCCTCCCTATAAAATTATCCCTATTGGTTTCATATTGAATGGTACCTGCCCGTTCACCTTCTACTGCTATAGTTTGTACAAGCCATTTTTTCTGTTCTCCTGCATTTCTGGATCTTCTACCGGCAATAATGCAGGTTGGATTTTGGATGAATTCAGTTTGTATAAATAATTTTCCAAAAGCAGGATGAACCAAATCCGCATTGTAAGAAGATAGAGTCACTTCCAAATAACTGGTTATCTCCACTTCCCTTACAGAATTGCTCATATTTGTGATAGAAATCTTTCTTATTTCTCCACTGTCCTCATGGGATACGGTGATCTTCATATGGGTTCTTAAATTTCCATCTTTCCTTTTAAATTCTGATTTATCTGGCGAAAACACAACCTCATACTCCTCAGGTATACCTTTGCAGGGTTCATAGGCAGCACTCCAGTATTCATTGGAATTTATATTTTTTATATAAAAAAACATTCCAGTATCATTCGTAACCACATCTTCACGATATCTATATAACATAGTATCTTCCATTTTGCTGTATCCGCTGCCGCTGTTCGTTATCATTAAAGAATATCTTCCACTGGAAATTACATTTACCTCCGGTACATCTGTCTTCGCATTATTATATTTTCTTGTAATTACGTTCTCATTTTGAAAAACTGTCTTAGGCTTTCCAGTATCCTGCTTCCTATCATAAATAACATTCTTAGAACTTTTTTCCTGTAGTAAAAGTTCCACAGCTCTTACCCTCGGCACTCTATGAAATCTTTCTTGAAGTATATTCTCCCTTAGAATATTGTCCAATGACATAAAACTCATGCCTTCATGATGTACCATAAAACACTTCACCAGTTTATTTTTTTTGTTTTTTGAAAATCTTTTTCGAGTATAATCTATAGCATCATAAAAGCCATATTTCCCCTCGGCCTTCAATTTGATAATAGATTTTACATTATTTAAGGCATTTTTAAAATCTACCTGAAGGGCCATAATAGAAGCATAAGGTGCAATCACCAATTCATTAACAAGACCCCTCTTTAGTCCGATGCCCGGAACGCCAAATGCCTTATACTGATACACAGAATTCAAATCAAAATCATAATAGGCAGATTCTGAAATGCCCCAAGGTACATGCTTACTATCGGCATACCTTTTTTGTGCTTCAACTATATATTTATAAGTGTCACTCAATAAAGTTCCTGGAAAATTTTTCATAATTATCAGCGGCATCAGATACTCAAACATAGTTCCAGACCAGGATACCAGAGCTTTACCTCCTCCAGCATAGGTCATAGCCCTTCCTAAGTTAAACCAATGAGATTTTTCTACCTGACCTTTAGCTATAGCTACAAAGCTTGCTTGCCTGGCTTCTGATGCAAGAAGATCATAATAATTATTACCTATAATATTATTTTCCACATCGTAACCAATGGCAAAAAGACGCCTTTTTTTATCATATAATATACTAAAATCATGCTCTTCACCCATCTTTACAAGTTTTTCTTTTACATCCTTGAGTCTCAAAAGAAGATCATCTGCTTTTAGCTTGGTGATATTCAGCATGTTTTTCAGATCACCTATGTTCTCATTCATGTTTTTATCGTGATTTTCAAATCCAAGGTGAGCTAATCTATCAATTGTACTGGATAATTCTTTCAATGATATTTTATTAGCTAGTTTATCTAATTCTCCCTTAAAAGCTTCAAATCTTTCATCTCCGCTTACAAGATCAATCCAGGGGAAAAATTCATCTAATTCTTTCTGAAAGTGTGAGGCCATATATTTAACCTTCTCATTCCAATACAGATCGCCATAATTTTCATTGATTTCACAGGATTTTTTTATAATGGATCTCAAATAATCTTTAAGAGAATATATATTAAATTCATTTTCTGACTCCATAAAATTTTCATATATTCTTGGAACCTTAAATTCTTTAGCTATTTCCTCCTGAGCCAACCTCAAGGTATCCTTTAGCCCAAAGCTTAAATTCTTATTTACAAGTGGGCAATTCAAATACTCCTCCAGAGCTTCTATCGTAACCCATATATACCCTACCAAATTCCCACTATCTACTGTGGATATATATCTGGATCCAAGAGGTTTCTTAGTCTTTATATCATACCAATTGTAAAAATGTCCTCGATGCTTTTCCAGAGATCCCATATTTAAAATTATATTTTCAAGTCTGTATTCAACTTCTTTTATTCCCACATATCCTAAATCGTAAGCTACTATATTTGATGTAATGCCCATAGCCATATTAGTGGGAGAAGTTCTATAAGCCAGGCCTTTATACGGCTCTTCTTGATAATTATCTGGAGGAAGCCAATTATTTTCAGGCAGTGTGAAATCTTCAAAATAAGCCCAAATCTTCCTGCTTATCCTCCCCAGCAGTTTCTTTTCCTCATACTTCATCTGTATCTTTTCATCATTTTTTTCTTCTCTGCTTACACTAAATGCCATCCAGGGTGCTAAAAACCAGATTATACAAAAAGGCAGCATAAAAAATAAAGTATCAACACCTCTTCTAAAAGCTAGAAAAGCTATAATTACGCTAATGGCACTGCAGATCCACATTGATCTTAAATACCCCTTAAATGTTTTTGAAGAGGCAGCTTCCGCATCTGCCGCCGTTTGCCACTGAAGTAAATTTCTCTTACTTATAGACATTCTGTAAATTGTCCTTATTATGGCATCTAACATCAAATAGGCCTGATAGGGTAAAAAACTCAATATAAGAAAGAATTGTTCTACCGCATTTCTGAAATTTACCATATTACCTGATAGACTTATCCCCTTTACAGGAGATACCACAGCCTCTGATACATCAAAAAATATAGGACACAATAGTGAAATCAACGCCATAACCAGTAAATTGTCCGGGGTTTGAAATAAAGTCAAAGCTGCTGCAATAAGTATCATTATACCCGGCTGCACAGTACTTCTCCTCAAATTGTCAAATATTTTCCACCTGGACAATTTATTCAGAGGACTTTTTTTAAAAATCCATGGTATCAATTGCCAGTCCCCTCTGACCCACCTGTGAAGCCTTTTACAACTTGAATTATAATAAGCAGGATATCCATCAATAAGCTCTATATCAGTCACAAGGGCCGCCCTTACGTAAGAACCTTCTAACAGGTCATGACTCAGTACTGTATTTTCAGGTATTTCATCCTTCAGAACTGTATTAAAAATATCTACATCATAAATTCCCTTTCCCGTAAATATGCCCTCATCGAACAGATCTTCATACACATCAGAGATAGCTGTAGTATATACATCTATGCCAGTCTGCCCAGAAAAAATGCTTGAATAAAAAGTTTTATTTGCACTTACTACGCCTACACTTATCCTCGGCTGCATCAGTCCATGCCCTCTTATTATTTTTTTATTATTCAGATAGGGAACATTTAGAGGATGTGCCATAGCTCCTATAAGCAATTTAGCCGTATCTTTTGGAAGTATAGTATCTGCATCCAGGGTTATTACATATTTTACCTTATATAAATTGCCTATATCTCCGCTTACAATATCATAACTAGTAGTTTTGTCACCCCTTATGAGAGCATTGAACTCCATTAATTTGCCCCGTTTTCTCTCCCATCCCATCCACTTTTTTTCTCTTTCATTGTATTCTCTGCACCTGCTCAAAAAGTAGAATTTATCTTTTCCCTGTTCTCCATATTTTTCATTGAGTTTTTTTATTTCATCCAGTGCAGTATCCACTATAATTTTATCCTTATAATCTTCCTTTTCAGTACTATCCTTAAAATCTTCAAGAAGTACAAAATACAAATTTTTTTCTTTATTTGCCAAATAGTACACTTCCAAGTTGCCAATAAGCTCCTTCATCCTATGAGCCTTGCTTGTAAGGGTAGGTATTACTACAGCAGTGCTGAATTCTTCCGGTATGCCCTGCTTAAATTCTATTTTTGGTATAAACCTGGGTTCTGAAAGCTTATTTATACTCCAATTAAATATAGATATAAATATCTCACTGCTTGGTATTAAAAGAACAAGCATTTCTATTATGTATTTCCACAAAGGCAGATTTTCAAAATAAAAATTTATTCCGCTAACTAAAACATCTAAAAAAATAGTTCCCAATACTATGCTTCCTATATAAAAGTTAGGAGTCATATTATTGGCGATCTTAAAATCAACTTCTCTATACTCCTCGCCACTGGATTTTATTTTTTTCTTTAAACAATATGTGCCGCTATCTATTAAATAATATCCTACATGCTTCTCATACTTTTTTGCAGTTTCAAGAGCTTCTCCAGCACATTCCACTGCCTTTTTTGCTATGAAAGATTCCGGTACGTTTATAGCCTTGGATAATTTTTCTATTCTATGTCTATAATAATCTTTCGAGCAAAAATCCATTTTACTATAAATTCCCGCAGGATCCTTTTTTAAAATCCGTTCCACATAACTTAAGCGTTCAAAATTTTCTTTCCAGTTCAGACCACATACTTCTCTTATTCCCTTAATTGAATTTTCCATTAAAACCTGATATATTCCCTGTTTCTGATGATCGATATTTACCATTCTCTTCACGCTGCTGTCTTCTTTATCCAGCTCTTCATCTATCCAATTATATACTTCAATGTACCCTATAAAATTATCTCTCAATACCCTTATAAATTTTTCTGTAAAATGAGAGGTAAATCTTATTTTTTCTCTCTTTAACTTTTCTATCTCCTCATTGACGTTTTTCCCTGAGTTCATAATTCTTTCTGCTACAACTTCAGCTCTATTTCTCTCTTTTTGCATGAAAACTATACTATCCGTTATATTACTGATATTTTGAAGCAGGGCTATTCTTATCATTACAGGCAGTGCCCAGAGTTCAGAATTTTTCAATACTTTATTTTCTTCATATGAATTTATAAAATCCTCTATGGTATCTTCATCCACAGCGCCATAAGTATGAGATAACATTTCTTTGGCAATATAATATATCCTGGGATATCCTTTCATAATGCCTTCCTTTATTACCGGAAGATTTCTATAATAGCTTTCCGTCATATTTGCCTTTATATCTTTATATTCCTTTTTTATCAGATATAAATTATCCAAGAGCCATTCAGCACAAGAGGCCACTTCTATTTTCCCCTTAATCTCGCTCTCAAAAAAATCACATCCGTCTAAAATACTTTTATATTCTCTATTCAAACTTCGCATCAGCTTTTTTTTACAGCTTCTTTTTCTATCAGCTGCTGGAATAACAGCTATTTCCCTGGCATATTTTTTTAATTCCTCTTTACTCATATTAAAAGCAAGGACGTTATCCCCTGCATTGTGATCTGTATTTTCACATCTATTTAAAACTCTATAAATCATTACAATTACCATAATTATAGCTATACTTATAATATAAAGCATAAAAAAATCCATCCTTTCCTGCGAAAAAGAATTTATGTAATATTTATTGTTTCCAATAAAACACAAAATATTAATTCACAGAAGGGATAGATTTAAATTAAATCATTATTTCATTCTCTATCATTTCATCAAAGCTCTGCCTTTTGGAAATCAGCCTGGCTTCTCCATCCTTTACTAAAACTGCTGCCGGAATCGGAACTTTATTGTAATTACTTGCCATGGAATAACAATATGCCCCTGTGGTAAACACCGCCAGAATATCCCCTGTTTCAGGCTTTGGAAGCTTCACGTCCTTTATTAATATGTCTCCGGACTCACAGCACTTTCCTCCTACGGTCACAGTTTCCTCACAGCTATCCTGAATCCTATTTGCTATGGCGCATTCGTAGTGAGCCCTGTAAAGAGCCGGTCTTATATTATCCGCCATACCTCCGTCTACAAATATATATTTTCTTATACCCGGAATATTTTTTATAGCGCCTACAGTATAAAGAGTAGTTCCAGCATTACCTATTATGGATCTCCCGGGTTCTATTATCAGTGCTGGAAGCTTTATATTAAGTTTTTTGGAACCCGCCCTAGCTTTCACCAATATGGCATTACAAAAATCCTCTATAGATTTGGGGTTGTCCCCTTTATTATAGTATACTCCAAACCCTCCCCCTAGGTTTAATTCTTCTACTTCATAACCCGTTTCGTCTTTTATTCTTTTCACTAAATTCAACATGATTTCAACTTCATCTTCATAGGGCTTTATTTCAAATATCTCAGAACCAATATGACAGTGAACGCCTACAAATTTTAGATTGGACATATCCATGGCTTTTTTTATAAATTCCATGGTTTCACCATTTAACATGGTAAATCCAAATTTAGAATCAACCTGCCCAGTTTTTATATATTCGTGGGTATGGGCTTCTATCCCCGGAGTCACTCTGAGGAGTACCTTTTGTACTCTATCTTTTTTCTGTGCTATAAAATTTATTTTTTCCATTTCACAGAGATTATCCACCACAAATTTTCCCACTTTAAAATCTATTCCCATTTCAATTTCCTCTGGTGTTTTGTTATTTCCATGAAAATAAACCTTTTCCATTGGAAAACCACTTTTAAAAGCTGTGTAAAGTTCTCCACCTGATACTACATCCAAATACAATCCTTCACTGTCTATTATCCTGCACATGGCCAAAGTTAAAAATGCCTTTCCAGCATAGGTTATCTTATTATTCCTATCTCCTTCAAAAGCTCTATAATATCTTCTACATTTATCCCTGACTAAATCTTCATCTATTACATAAAGAGGAGTTTTAAACCTCCCTGCCAGATCCTCTGCACTTATTCCTCCAATATACAAAACATTATCCTTGACTTTCATGTTCCCAAATAACCTCATACTGGCTTCCTCCTAAAAGTTTTCGCATAACCATTATAAGTTAAATTCCCTGGCTATAACATTTATTGTCTTGAGCTTATCCTTCTGCTTTATAGCACAAGTAATTCTTATCTCAGAAGTAGTTATCATCTTTACCGCTATGTTATTTTGTCTAAATAGTTTAAACATTTTGGCAACCACTCCTGATGTGGTCTTCATTCCTATACCAACTATAGAAAATTTAGTTATGTCTTCATCTATATCAACTTGTACCTTGCCCTTCGAATAAGACTTTAAAATACTCAAACATTCCTTTAAATCTTCCTTAGGTATAGTAAAAGATACGTTCACCTTGTTATCTATAGGTGCTGTCTGGCTTATCATATCCACATTTATTTTTTTGTCAGCTACCTTTTCAAACAAGTTGGCAATAATATTTATATCATTGTCAATGTTTCTCACTGTAACCGCTACATCATCATCACTAGTAGCCAGCCCCGTCACTGGCTTGCTTTCCAAATTCATATCATCTACCCCCTTAATAACTGTTCCTCTTATATCACTATTACTTAATCCCACATATACAGGTATATCATATTTTTGTGCAAGTTCTATGGATCTAGAATGCATGACCCTGGCACCCAGACTTGAAAGCTCAAGCATTTCCTCATAATCTATTTCATCCAATTTTTTAGCATCCTTATATTCCCTCGGATCCACACTGTATATTCCATCCACATCAGTGTAAATTTCGCATGTCCCATTTAATTTTACCGCTATAGCTACAGCTGTAGTGTCAGAGCCTCCCCTTCCAAGAGTAGTGACATCGCCTTCAGTATTTACACCTTGAAATCCAGCTGCAATTACAACTTTCCCATTATCTAAAGCTCTTTTTATCTTATCCTCGTCTATATCATCTATAAGAGATTTGCCATATTGTCCGCTGGTTTTTATACTGATTTGATAAGCCGTATAACTTACAGCATCATATCCCAAATCCTTGATAGCCATAGCAAGCAGTGCGCAAGATCTCATTTCTCCTGTAGATAAAAGCGCATCCAATTCTCTTTTATCCGGATTTTCCGTAATTTTTTTAGCCAGCGCTATAAGATTATCCGTAGTATCTCCCATTGCTGATACTACAACTACCAATTTATTGCCTGCTTCAACTTTATTTACTACCGACCTAGCTACAGCTTTTATTTTTTCCGGAGTTCCCACAGAACTACCTCCATATTTTTGAACAATGATTGCCATAATACTCCTCCCTAAAATTATTATAAAAAATAAGTACAGCAAAGGGACACACCTATACTGTACAGATATACATGGTTGTGTACCTTTGTAGCTCTCCACTAAAATAGTCTTACCCAATTCCATCAATGAAAATACACCAATTATTACATATTTTAGTGACAGCTTTATATATATTTTATACAAAGCCAAAATCAGTTCCGCCAAACTAATTTTTCGGCTGTAATTCCTTTCTTTATCTCTCAAATGTCTGCCAACTAAAAATAAATACTATTAATTACAGCGCCTCCACCCTAGGTATCTAAATATTAAATTGTTCTAAGTTTATCATAAATATCTATTCATTTCAACTATTTTTTGACTAAAATTCAATCAGTGCAATATATGCCCCCAGATGGAACTCATAGAAAATATTAGCATATCATATTAATGACTGTAATAAGTAGGAGTGTATATAATGAGTTATAAAATAAAGCATTTCTTTACAAACGGAAATACTTGGGGAAATTCTGACTTATTCTTAAACTTTATAGAAAGCCAGAAAACATCTAAAAAAATATTTCTCTTAAAAAGCAAATCTATGTTTTTAAAATCATTTCTAATGAAAAAAATAAGTGAATATTTTATTAAGGATGGATATGATATGGAATATTATCACTGTCCCTGTGATGAAAATTTCTTACATGGAATAATCATAAAAAAATTAAACATAGTATTGTTAGACAGTAGTTTATTAAAAACAACAAGTTCCCCATTGCCCTATGAAATACTGGATTTGGAGAAAAATCTTGATAAAGTGAATTTCAAAAAATATATAAAAAAAGAATCATATATAACCACAAAAATTAAAAATGCATTAAATAGATCCTACAGATTTATAAAGGCTGCGAAACTTATGCAGGAAGATTGGGAATACTATAATAAATCTGCCATTGATTATTCAAAATTAACTGTAACAATTGAAAATTTAAAATCAAAAATATTATCCAGGGTTAAAGTTGAATCTTCAGGGAAAGCCAAACACCTATTTGCCACAGCTCTTACTCAAGACGGCATAGTATCATTTATAAACACCTTATACGATGAAACCGGAAACGTATATGTGTTAAATGGTGATCCAGGCACCGGGAAAACGACAACTCTCAGAAAAATTTACAAAGAAGCCTTAAAAAAAGGCCTGTATGTGGAAGTATACCACCATCCCTTCATAGTAGATAAATTGGAACACGTTATAATTCCTGAATTAAATACCGCTGTTATAACTTCCAATGAAATCAATAAAGCTCAATTTAACGGCATGCAAATATACATGAACAACTTAATTGACTACAGCAAGATAAACAAGATAGATTTAAAGGAGGATAAAAAAAATTTCTATCTTTTTCTCAATAAAAGTCTGTCTATAATGGCTTCCACTAAAGCTCTCCAATATGACTTGCAAAAATATTTTTTTGAAGATATAGATTCAAATACCCTGAATACTGCCTGTAAAAAACTTCTAGGCAGATTAAGAAAATGTGAAAAATAAAAGGCATAATGAATTCTACATTATGCCCTTATTTTAAATTTCAGAAGCAAAAATATATTTCATATGCATCACCCAGTTACAGAAAAAATCCTGTATACATGCAGCTCATGCAGTGCCCTGGTGGCCATTATATATTTTAATGTGTTCTCATCTTCATCACGACAATAAAAAGTATCTATCATTATAACGGCGTCAAATTCCAGACCTTTGGCAAAATAACTTGGGAGTATAACTTCTCCACTGGAATAAATCATATCTTCCCCGCTGATTACTTTTATATATGCTCTTTTTTTAATTAGATTTCCCAATGTCACTGTATCTTTCAAATCCCTACATATCACGGCAATACTTTCATAAGATTTTTCTTTTAATTTCTCAATGTCCTTCAATATCTTATCTACAAGTTCCTTTAAGTTATATACCTGCTCTTCTATAACTTTTTCTCCCTCTCTTATCAAAGGTATAATTTCACCCTTTTTTAAATACTGGTTGGCATAATTGGTTATTTCGTTTGTAGATCTATAGCTTCTGCTCAAGGAAAAATTTTTTACTTTCAAATCCGAAAATATGTTATTCAAGTCCATCATAGCAGGAATTTCATCTGAAGGTATAATTCTTTGATTAACATCTCCAACTATAGTAAAAGAGCTGCAGTGGGTGAGTTCTTTTATAACCTTGAACTGCAATGGAGAATAATCCTGGGCTTCATCTATGACTATGTGTTTTACTCTGTCTTTATATCTTGAACCATCTAATTTTATTTTCAGATATAAAATAGCAGCCAGATCATCGTAAATTAATTTTCTATTATTGTTGAAGGTATTGTACATTGATATTACATCCGGCTTCTCCAGCCATTTAAGCTTATATTTTTTTATTCTTATTACTTCTTTTATGACTTCTTCTATTTCATTTCTCTCTCTATACTCTAAATTTGTCCCATGTAGATTCAATTCTTCCTCTGTCATATTTTCAATTTTATCTCTATACTTTTTCCGTATGGCTCTCACTATTATGTTTCTCTCATCCTTTATTCTGGAGTATATGACCTTTTTTAGCCTTATTGCTCTCTTAAACAGAGGCATATCCTTAAAATAATATCCCAGCATTTTTTCCGCTTCTTCTTTAGCAACTATTACCTTATCATAAAAAAATACATCTTCTGCCGCAAAACAATTTTCCTCTATACGGACAATTAATTTGTCTACATCACTGACATATCTCAAAGAATTCTTATAAATTATTTCCTGAATAAACTCTTTATCCCCGTTTAAAATATTCTCCATATATTCCCTTAAAGTCATCACATCCGGCAAGTTTAAAATGCTTTTAGCAAATTGACCAAATGTAAGCTGGGTAACCTCTTCTTCTCCTAAACTGGGCAGCACAAGAGAAATATAATCTATAAATATACTATTAGGTCCTAATATAAGCACTTTCCTCTGAAGTAATTTTCTATAATTGTACAACAAATATGCCACTCTGTGTAAAGCTATAGTAGTTTTGCCGCTGCCGGCTATTCCATTTACCACAACAACCCCTTCCCTGGGCTGCCTTATTAGATCATCCTGTTCTTTCTGTATAGTCATCACTATATCTTTTAGCTTTTTCCCAGCATTCTTACTCAGCACCATCTGTAATATCTCATCTTTTACATCCATATTGGAGTCAAACATCCCGACAAGATTTGATTTCTTTATGATAAACTGTCTCTTGCTCAATATGTCTGCTTTTATTTCTCCCATAGGGGAACTATAACTGGTCTGTCCCAGGCTGCCCGAGTAGAATAAACTGCATACAGGTGATCTCCAATCCACTATAATTGGCTCATAATCTTCTCTGCTGCTCATTCCAAATCTACCTATATATATTTTTTCTCCACCAAATTTATCTTCAAAAATCACTTTTCCAAAATAAGGTGAATCCTTTAGTACAGTAAGTTCTTTTATACTCTTATTTACCAGTCTAAATTGTTCTTCTTTTGTATATACTTCATGATCAAAATATTCAACTATTTTATCTTCATCATCTTCATATTGGTCAAGATTTTTTTTCCTTAAATCTAAAATATAATTGATTACCTTTTTTCTAAAGCTTATACACTCCATCATCCTTGTATTTATCTGGTTTAATACTTCTTTTAATCTTTCTTTTTCAAGGTTTAATTGAATTTCTTTATCCAATTCATTTTCTAAATCATCTCTCCACATATACATATCTCCATTCCACAGCCTATACATCCTCCAAATGAGAGGCTAAAGCCTTGTTATCGGAAGATTCTTTTCCTTTTTTTTCATTGTAATCCCTTATAATGCTCATAAACTCATCTCCCATTAAAGTTTCCTTTTCTATAAGTTTTTTAGATATGCCTATGAGCAGATCCATATTATCTTTAAGAAGTTTCCTGGACTTTTTATGAGATTCCTTTATTATTTTTAAAGTTTCTTCATCAATAATAGAGGCTGTTTCTATACTGCAATTTTGAACTGGCCTTCCATTAAGATATTTATTTTGTATAGACTCCAGTCCCATCATATCAAATCTATCCGTCATTCCATAAATGGTTACCATTCTTCTAGCAGTTTGAGTGGCCCTTTCAATATCATTAGCTGCTCCTGTAGATATACTGTTAAATCTGACCTCTTCTGCCGATCTTCCTCCCAGCATAACACATATTTGATCCATCATCTCTTCTTTTGTATTTAAATATTTTTCCTCCTCAGGGAGCTGCATAGTATACCCTAATGCCCCCATAGTTCTAGGGACTATAGTTATTTTATGAACAGGATCAGTATGCTTTAAAAGAGCTGCCACCAATGCATGACCGACTTCGTGGAAGGCTACCTGCTGTTTTTCTTCAGGCGAGAGTATTCTATCCTTCTTTTCCTTACCTGCTATAATCACTTCCACTGCTTCTTCTAGATCCTCCTGATTTACTTGAGATCTATGATTTTTAACAGCTCTTAGTGCCGCTTCATTTATCATATTTGCCAAATCTGCACCCACAGCTCCCGGAGTAGCTTTTGCTATATTATTTAAATCAACGTCCGGTGAAACTTTCACACCCTTTATGTGCACTTTTAAAATATCTTCCCTTCCCTTTAAATCAGGCCTGTCAACTATAACTCTTCTGTCAAATCTGCCAGGTCTTAAAAGAGCTTTATCTAAAACTTCCGGTCTGTTGGTAGCTGCCAATATAACTACACCTTTGGAAGAATCAAATCCATCCATTTCCGCTAAAAGTTGATTCAGCGTCTGCTCTCTTTCATCATTTCCCGATATATTTCCCTCTCTGCTTTTTCCAATGGCATCTATTTCATCTATAAACACTATACAGGGAGCTTTTTCCTGAGCTTGTTGAAAGAGATCTCTCACCCTTGCAGCACCCATACCTACAAACATCTCTACAAAGGCTGATCCTGATATTGAAAAAAAAGGCACTTTAGCTTCACCAGCTACCGCTTTTGCAAGAAGAGTTTTGCCTGTCCCTGGAGGTCCCACAAGAAGGGCTCCCTTAGGAAGTCTGGCACCTATCTCCACATACCTTTGAGAATTGTGTAAGAAGTCTACAATTTCCACAAGTGATTCTTTTGCCTCTTCCTGACCTGCTACATCTTTAAAATTTACACCAGTTTCATTTTCCGCATATATCTTAGCTGTATTTTTCCCGAAAGACATCACTCCACTGCCCATCTTTTTATTCAATTTTCCCAAAAACAGTTGAAGTAAAAATGCAATTATTATAAATGGGAGAACCCAGTTTATGAAAAATCCCCTTATGGCAGTGTTCTCTTGAGGTATTCCTCCATATTGGATCTTGGCGTTATCAAGCTTTTTAATCAAATCTGGATCTGTTATTCTCTCAGTATAAAGGACTTTGCCTCTATCTGCTTCATCTTGAGATTTTGGAATTATAATCAATTTATCCTTACTTATCTGCACTTCAGAGATTTTATTTTGGTTTATATCATTTATAAAATCACTGTACTTTATATGTTGGGATTTCAGCCCATTCATATATTCATTTGCTACAAATATAATCATAGCTGCCAATAATGCATAATAGATAAGATATCTCCACTTTTTATTACTATTAAACTTTTTATTATTAAACATATTATGGCCTCCACTTTATTTCAGCTTATAATTCTATTTATATTATAAC
>NZ_FXYI02000067.1:0-16964 GCF_900184915.1 Clostridium sp. HV4-5-A1G
CCATAAGAGATCTAGTAAGGTCTCGTTTGCTCGGATATGTTTATAATAGACAGATATAATAGAATTAATAAAAGGACATAATAAAAACAGGGTGTTACCAGCACCCTGTAGTATACAATTCAGTTGCTAAGGCAACTAGTAAAGCTGATTTATAAAAAAGTAGCTAAACCAATTGCACGGGTGGGCTACTTTTTTATATTATCTATAAGCACGATAATTAAATTTATCAAAGCTATCAAAAATGATAGAGCAGCAAAAACTACTATAAACATTTCGTACATATGTATCACCTCCCTTCTTAAAGGGATGGCAATACCAGTTGCTCACACACAACTTATTGAATTGTACATTTTAGATTATATCATATACTTTGATTGCTGAAAACTTAGAAAAGGGGAATTTCCACTTATGCAGGTGAGTAGCAAAATGCTATTAAAACCAACATAGAGCCGTTTTAAGATAGGCTTTATATTAAGACGAATTAACCTTTAAACATGTAAAAGTTAAAATATGGAGCATGAAGGTATATGAATGTGAGATAATATATCTGGGGTTAAATATTTTAGGTGTATGGTGTTTTGCCACCCACCTAAAAGCATTGATATTATTAAAATTACATGTATAAAATTTGCCCCTCTTTTTGCCCCCTATAGTTTAGGATAATCAAGTATGGACAGGCATATACTAAAAAATGAAATGGCTATATAGCAGGGACTGAGGGGTATTTAAAATTATCAAAATGTGTTCCTCGAAAATCCAGAGGCCGGGAGTTCGAATCTCCCTGGGTGCATCATTAAGTATTGAAATTAAAGGATTTGCAGAAATGCAGATCCTTTTTTAAAATTTTGTTATCATTCACTTGATCGTATATAATTATATTGAAGTGATGGGTATTCAAAACGTAGATGACTATGAAAAAAGTCAATAGTTACTACAGACTTTTGAGGTGATCAATATGAAATATTATGTTAGTGATGTGGCGCGTATACTTGGGTTGACACCAGGTGCATTACATTTTTTTGAGAGCAAAGATATTATTAATGCAAAAAAAGAAGATAATGGATACCGTTATTATGATGAAGAGGATGTTTTTAGGCTGCTGTCTTACTTCAAATATCATTCAATGGGTATTCCTCTCAAGGATATAGGAAGACATTTCAGCGGAAAAGTACCAGCAGAAATATATTCACAAGTGGGTCGATGCCATGCCTGCTACTCATCTTTCTGTTTTTTGCACCGGATGGAAAAATGAAACCGATGAATCAACGGCAGTTTTGGGTTATTCAATAAGACCTGAGGAAGCAGAAAAGTTAAATTTGCCGTTTGACAAAGGGAAAATGGTATCCTTGCATTCACTTCCCTGCTATCACACAATTGTTACTGCCGATTCAGATTTTGCCTATTTTCCCGGCAAAGTTTTTCATAAAACATTGGAAGCTATCCGCGAACGTAATCTGGTTCCTTCTTCGGCGCCTTTTGGCAATGTTTTGTTGGTAGATGTGGATAGCAATACAACGCATCCTATAGTGGAATTATGGTGCCCAATCCATTAATCTAATATTGAATTGTTATACACTTTTCTGTCCTGCATTTATGTATAGGAGACGAATGGTGTATTTTTTATTGAAAAATTATTATAACTCTTGACTTAATAGTTACTATTGGCATTATATTTACATTGACAATAATATAACGATTACATACAATGATTAATTAAATTTTATAAAAATGAGGTGAGCTAAATGGAGAAAGAATACCAAGTATTGTTCGAACCGATTAAAATCGGCGGAGTAGAATTAAAAAACAGATTTTGTCTTGCACCTATGGGCCCGCTTGGACTTGCCGATGTAGAAGGAGGCTTTAACCAGCGTGGAATTGACTATTATACGGAAAGAGCAAAGGGTGGAACGGGACTGATTATTACAGGAGTTACTTTTTCAGATTGCAAAGTTGAAACTCAAAGCATGCCAAACTGTCCGAATTCTACCTATAACTCCGTTCATTTTATAAGAACCAGCAGGGAAATGACAGAGCGCATACATGCTTACGGGAGCAAAGTTTTTCTTCAGATGTCTGCCGGCTTCGGTCGTGTGACGATCCCTACGAATTTGGGGGATTTTCCTCCGGTGGCATCTTCTCCTATCCAGCATAGGTGGCTGAACAAAACATGTCGCCCTTTGGAAGTAGAAGAGATTAAAAGCATTATAAAATCCTTTGGTGACGGTGCTTTTAATGCAAAGCGTGCCGGATTTGACGGCGTTCAGATCCATGCTGTCCATGAAGGATATCTGCTGGATCAATTTGCAATTTCGATGTTTAACCAAAGAACAGATGAATATGGCGGATCACTTGAGAACAGACTGCGCTTTGCAAAGGAAATTGTGGAAGAAATCAAGTCGCACTGTGGAAGTCAATTCCCTGTTTCAATGCGTTTCAGCTTAAAGAGTATGATCAAGGACTGGCGAGAAGGTGCTCTGCCGGGAGAAGAATTTGATGAAAAGGGACGTGACATTGATGAAGGTATTGAAGCAGCAAGGCTTCTGGTTAAGTACGGCTGTGATGTTCTGGATGTAGATGTAGGAACATATGACTCATGGTGGTGGAATCATCCGCCGATGTATCAGAAAAAGGGACTTTATATTCCGTATGCAAAAATGGTAAAGGATGTGGTTGACGTCCCTGTAGCCTGTGCCGGCAGAATGGATGACCCGGATATGGCGTTAAAAGCAGTAAAAGAAGGTGCCTGCGATATAGTCAGCCTGGGAAGACCGCTTTTGGCCGATCCCCATTATGTCAATAAACTGAGAGCAGGTAAAGCAGATGAGATTCGTCCCTGCATTTCCTGCCAGGAAGGCTGTATGGGCCGAATCCAGGAGTATTCCGCAATTAACTGTGCGGTAAATCCTCAGGCCGCCCGTGAGCGTTTTACTGCTTATTCACCGATTGTAAAAGCTAAAAAGGTTCTCATCATCGGCGGTGGCGTAGCAGGCTGTGAGGCTGCCCGTGTTCTTGCCATACGAGGCCATAAGCCGGAAGTATTTGAGCAAACTTTAAAGCTGGGAGGAAATTTGATTCCCGGAGGTGCTCCAGACTTTAAAGAAGACGATTTGAGACTGGCAAAATGGTATTCACATCAATTGAAACTATTGAATGTTCCTGTGACATTTAACACCAAAATCACAAAGGAATTTGCACTTTCCAAAGATTACGATACTGTTATTGTTGCGACCGGTTCGACACCAAAAGTATTTTCTCTCGGAGACGATGCCCATGTTTATACAGCAGCTGATGTACTTAGCGGAAAAAAGGAGTCTGGAGAGTCCACAGTAGTAATAGGCGGCGGACTTGTTGGATGTGAAACTGCACTGTGGTTAGCACAAAATGGCAAGAAGGTCACAATCGTTGAAGCACTTGGCAAAATCCTGGCAGTAAATGCACCGCTTTGTCACGCAAACAGCGAGATGCTTGAACGTCTGATCCCCTATAACAACATCAAAATTATTACCTCAGCCAAGGCTACCGGATACGAAAATGGTAGGCTCTTGATAAATTTAAACGGTGAGATGAAAGAACTGAATTGTGACAGCGTGATATTATCGGTAGGCTACAAATCAGAAAACTCACTGTACCAGCAGCTTCAATTTGATGTACCTGAAATCTATCTATTGGGAGATGCAAAAAATGTAGCAAACATCATGTATGCTATATGGGATGCTTTTGAGGTAGCTAACAGTATTTAATTGAATCTTTATCTATATTTGTTGATTTTTCAGATATCAAATATAGTACAATGAAAGGCCGGGGATAATGTGATTAGTAAAAAACATTTTGGCAGAATTATTAATATCTTCCTTAAATATTTTACAAAGAAAAAAACCAGGGGTGAAAATCCCTGGAATGAGGTTTAATACAACATGAGTTTAAACACCGGGGATTCATCATCCCCAGCATAAAGTAAGTATCAACGCACCAAGAAATAAATATTTTAGTTCATATGGAATTTAAATATTTTAACATCTTAAATACCTTGATATCCTTACACGAATAGTATGCGTTAAAATTGAAATATTATTCTGGTAATTTTAGGAAGATGATTATGTGGAAAAGTTGATAGCGTATAAAAGAAAATAAAGAAGAATTAAATAAAAGTGAATTATAGGGCACCAGAAAATCTAGTATTTATTGCCATTTTTTTATTTTAGCAGGATATTATCATTGCTTGTAGAAATTTATATAGACGTAAAAATTGAGGAGGAAATAATATATATGGATAAAGAGAATTTAAAGCAAGAAATATTAGACATACTAGAAAAACATAATTATATAAGCAGATTAAGTGAATGCCCAATGACTACTTTAAGATTTCTTTTAAAAATAGATGATGCTCATTTGGATGCTTCTCTAATTTATGATGCTTTATGTGAACTCCAAGAAGAAGATAAAGTAATAAAAAGTTTTGAACCATTTGCTGGTGATTTGAATATGAAAATTAATGCGTCAAGATGGTATTTAAAACAACAGGGAAAAGAGGAAAGCCCTAAGAAGAGTATAGATTAATTTCTATGCTCTTTTAATTAAATAGTTAAAGTATCTTAGAGAGTATAACAGCCCCTTGTTTTAATACATATGGATGAGTTTATTATTAGGATAAACACTACTTATTTTGGATTTATAAAATGTGGTAAACCTGCAGCCATGATGTCTATATAAGATAAGTATATAGAAAAAGCTAAAAATAGCTTTTTTTATTTTTGTACCTCATATGTTAGAATTATGTTATTACGAATATTGGAGGTATCTATGAGAAGCAGAAATAAGATAAAATTAAGTAAAGAAACAAAAAAAGACATGGTTAACAAAATAAAAAATTACTTTTTAAATGAAAGAGAGGAAGAAATAGGGGATTTAGCCGCAGGATTAATTTTAGAGTTTACTATAGAAGAACTGGCGCCTGAATTTTATAATCAGGGAGTTTATGATTCTTATAAATATATGAATGAGAGAGTTGAAGACTTATTGTCAATTCAGACATATTAGGGGTTTTGGGGAAATCCGGGGATCTTTTTTATAGAGTAGGAATAATTTTAATATGCTTGATTTGTAATTTCTATTGAGCATATCGACTGTGCTTCAGATTTAGTTAATGATATTGGGAGTTATTAACACAAACTTAACAAGTACAAAATTTTTATATAACAATCTTTGAATACAATATAAATATAAAAAAATAAACTCTTTATGTACACCAAAGTAAGCATCCGTTTTATTAGGATGCTTATTTTCATTTTATTCATACAATAATTAGATTTGTTACAAATAGTTAACTAATACGACACTAAGCTGTAATAGAAACCACATATACTTATATATATCAGATATTTAAGCGTTAATTAAAAATAAATTTAAAAACCATTTAAAATGGTAATTACCAAATTGGTGCCTGCGGTTGCAGGGTACTGTAAACTTAAATGCAACCACCACAAGATTCTTTATAAAATTTGGTCTCCCTTAATTATATTTTAAAATAAGCATTCGTCATTTAGGATGCTTATTTTTCTTTATATAAAGGAAAATGGGGGGCATGTAAACTGGAATGATCTCATGAGTGTAATGTATATGAGCATGTGAGGAATAAAGATACTATAGGAATAATACAATTAGAATATAGAGATCTATTGGAACAATTCAGTATATGTACAGGCCATTATATGGATATAACCAAGAATCCAACAGATTAAAGGCGTGTGTAAATACTTTAACTACTGTGAAGGGGATGGAGAAAGTTACATGGGATATAGGAATTCCGCAAACCTAAAAAACAAAATATATAAGGATTTATTTCTAATATTTATAATGGGTGCTCTATACATGGTATTTGAGGGGTTATGGCGTGGCTGGACACATATAAGTATGCTGGTAGTAGGTGGAACAGCGGCCTTCTTTATAGGAAGACTTAATGAGTATCCTAAATTTTATGATAGGAAAATGTGGCAGGAATGCGTAATTGGAACTTTCATAGCTCTCGCATTGGAATTTACTTCAGGGATTATATTAAACATATGGTTAGGACTTGATGTGTGGGATTATTCTGATGAGCCTTTTAATTTATATGGACAGATATGTTTGCCTTACGCTGTATTGTGGTTTGTGTTGATGCCACTTTGTATATATTTGGATGATTATTTGAGATATAAGCTATTTGGAGAGAAAAGGCCTGTGGGATTATTAAAAAATTATAGAGATCTATTTGCAGATAATTAAAAGTAAAATATATAAGTATAAAAGCCTAAAGGAGAAAAAGGGCTTTATTTTTTACATAAAATATTAATAATGTTGTAACAAAACTGTGACAGAAGAAATCTAAACTTATATTTAGTCTAGATAAAAAACAAATTTGATGGAAAGAAAGTGATTATATCGTGAAAAAGATACTTATTCCAATATTGGTAGTGGTAATAGCAGTAGTAAGCATTGTAGTATATAGAAATACTACAAAAAAATCCGAAAACAATAAATCACAATCTTCGCAGACTCAAGTAACCATCCAGAATATTGAAAGTACAGTTTCCGGCTCAGGAAGTGTTGTGCCCCTGAATAGTGGAACAATTAAAGCTGAAGGAAAAGATACTGTATCTCAGGTACTTGTAAGCAAAGATCAAACGGTAACTGCAGGGCAGGAACTTATTGCTTTTGAAGATGGAAGTGCCGCAATAACAGCTCCCTATGACGGAATAATAAGTCAGGTAAATGTAAGTGCAGGAGATAGTGTAAATCCAAATCAGGCTCTTTTGAGTATATTTGATAACAAGAATTTCTATACCACAATATCCGTAGACGAGACAGATGTGCCGAATTTGAAAATTGGGCAAAAGGCCAATATAAAAGTCAATGCATTTCCAGATACCAGTTTCACAGGTACTGTCAAGGATATAAGTCAACAGGGAACATATTCCAATGGAGTGTCAACTTTTAACGTAATTATATATTTTGATAAAATAAATGACATAAAATCCGGAATGTCTACAGAGGCTTCCATAGTAACAGCATCAAAAAATAATGTACTTGCTGTACCTATAGAAGCAATAAGAGATATGGATGGTAAAAAATTTGTAATACTATCTTCTGACGATGGAAAAATGAAAATGCAGCAAGTTCAGGTAGGAATTAATAACGGCAAAATGGTTCAAATAGTTGAGGGGCTAACAGAAGGGCAAAAAGTTCAATTACCTCAGACTGAAAGTTCAAGCGGAAGTCAGTCCTCAGCAAAAAGCAGAAGCGGATTTGGAATGATGAGAAGCGGAGGAATAGGTAATTCTAGACAAAGTGGAAATGGTGGAAGCCAAAATAGAGGAACAAATTAATTATGGGATAAAATGAAATACGTGGGAAAGGAGAACTTTTATGATAGAAATTAAAAATCTGTGCAAGTACTATACTATGGGAGATACTAAAATAAAGGCACTGGATAATATCAATTTAAGTATATCTGATAATGAATTTGTTTCAATTGTAGGTCCCTCAGGTTCCGGCAAATCTACACTTATGAATATAATTGGATGCCTTGATGTCTGCGATTCTGGAGACTATATTCTAAATGGTATAAGTATAAATGAAATGAGTGAGTCTGAGTTAGCTGACGTAAGAAATAAACAGATAGGATTTATATTTCAAAATTTTAACCTGCTTTCTAAAATGAATGCTGTAGAAAATGTAGAAGTACCTCTCCTATATAGGGGGATAAGTGAGAAGAAATGCAGGGAGAGGGCCATGGAGTGCCTTGAAAAGGTGAAACTTAAAGGAAGAGAGTATCATAGGCCAAATCAACTTTCAGGAGGGCAGCAGCAAAGGGTAGCTATTGCAAGGGCACTGGCAGGAGGGCCGAAAATCATACTGGCAGACGAACCTACAGGTGCCCTGGACAGAAAGACAAGTGAGAAAATAATGAATACTATGAAAGAACTCCATAAAAGTGGTAAGACTATAATATTGATAACTCACGATTTGAAAATTGCAAGACAGGCAAAGAGGATTGTGAGCATGGAAGATGGAAAATTGAAGGATGGGAAATTATACATGGAGGAGGATTGATTAACATATGAGATTATTTCAGACTTTAAAGCTAGCTATAAAAAATATAATAAGCAATAAATTGAGGTCTATTCTCACCATGATAGGTATAATTATAGGAATTTCTTCCGTTATAGTATTGGTAGGTATGGGAAGCGGCTCCACAAAACAGATAACTTCCCAGGTTCAGGCTCTTGGAACTAATCTTATTATGGCAAATACCTCCAATAACAATGGAACCAAGCAATTTACCCTTGAGGATGTAAAAAATATTCAGGATTTGCAGGGAATTTCTGAGGCAGCACCTACTATTAGTGCCAGTGCTACGGTTAAAGTCAATACAAAATCTCAAAGTACTTCTGTAACCGGAACTACGCCGAATTTTATGGATGTGAGAAATATGACGCTTTCAGAAGGTAGATTTATAGCCGACCTGGATGTAGATTATAGAAATAAGGTTGCAGTTCTGGGATCTGATATTGCAACCCAGCTTTATGGATTTAATGATCCTGTAGGTCAGGATATCAGTATAAATGGAAATACTTATAGTGTTGTAGGAGTGTTGAAATCACAGGGAAGTTCCATGGGAAACAACACAGATGACATGGTGATTGTACCATCATCTACGGCTATAAGCCTTGCTGGCAGTAGAAATGTACAAAGTGTGTATATAAAATCTTCCAGCGATCAAAATGTAGAGATGGTTACAAATGAAGTAAATACCTACTTAAATAATTATTTCAAGTCCACAGATAATAGTATCAGCCGAGTCATGAGTCAGAAACAATTGCTGGATACCATGAGCTCAATAACCAGTACCATGACTTATTTGCTTGGGGGAATAGCTGCCATATCCCTTATAGTGGGAGGAATAGGAGTAATGAATGTCATGTTGGTATCTGTCTCAGAACGTACTAAGGAAATTGGAATAAGAAAGGCACTTGGGGGAACAAAAAAAGATATTCTGATTCAATTCTTGATAGAATCCCTGGTTCTGAGTTCACTGGGTGGTATAATAGGTGTAATATTTGGTATTTTAATTGGAAAGGCAATAGCTGCTTTTGGAGTTTCAGTAGCGTTTTCAATACCTGTAGTAATTTTTTCATTTTCTTTTTCCATGATTGTGGGCATTGTATTTGGCATATTTCCGGCATATAAGGCCTCTAACCTTAAACCAATAGATGCTCTTAGATTTGAATAATACTTTGTCTTATATAAAAATTGTATTTGTTATTTTGAATATGAGAGGTAAAATAATTATATTATATAAATTAAAGGGAGGAATTAAAGTGAATGAAGTTTATGAATACTTAAAAAGTATCGGCACTTATTATTTGGCAACGTCTGAAGGTGATCAGCCAAGGGTTCGACCTTTTGGAACAATAGACATCTTTGAGGGAAAGCTTTACATCCAGACTGGAAATGTTAAAAACGTTTTTGCTCAAATGAAAAAAAATCCTAAAATTGAAATCTGTGCTGTGGGAGAAGATAATACCTGGATACGTGTTACAGCAACTGCTGTTCAGGATGATAGAGTTGAAGCTAGACAACATATGCTTGATGAATATCCAAATCTTAAAAGTATGTATGCTGCTGATGATGGGAATTGTGAAGTCCTTTATCTAAAAAATGCAACTGCTACTGTCTATTCCTTTACAGAGAAACCTAAGACTATTAAATTTTAACATTGATTTTAAACTATTGATTTTTTCTGTTGTTATGGTAATATATAGTTATAGTGGTAATGATTCCTTTCTAAAAAGGTATGCGTTTTATTGTGCAGCATAAGGTTAATACTTGATTATTATGCCATTTGTAAGCTATGCCTCGCAAAAAAATTTTTGGAGCTCCTTAAAATAGGGGGCTCGTTTTCTTTTGCCGTCAAAAGTATTGTAAGCAATTTACTTTAACTCCATATTTCACAAAGGATATATTACTTCAACAGGGATAAAATATTAGTGAATTGAAAATATGTATTTTAGGAGGTAATATTTTATGAAAGGTTTATTTGACAATGTTTTAGGTAATGGCAGTGAAGATGATGATAATAAGAAGAAAAGTAAAGATGGGGAAAGACTTACACTTCATAAGGAAGAGCTTGATATAAATAAAAGCAAAGTTCCAAAGGGTGAAGTTGAACTGAGCAAAGAAATTGTTGAAGAGCCAAAAACAGTTGATGTTCCAGTTACGCATGAAGAAGTTGTTATAGAAAGAAGGCCAGTAGATAATAAATCCAGTGATACACCTATTAGTGATGAAAAAACCATACGTATTCCAGTCAGTGAAGAACAGGTTAATGTAGGTAAACACACTGTGGTAACTGGAGAGGTATCTGCTCATAAACGTGAAGTCAAAGAAACGAGGAAAGTGGATGAAAAACTAAAAAGAGAAAAAGCTCGTGTAAACGCAAATGGTGACGCAAAGATAGTGGATGATAATACAGATCATGACTTTCATTAAGAAATTTACCCCAAGGCTGTCATTGATATAATACTCCCGACTTCATAGAGTGGGAGGTAAGCACTGCCGCGCGCCTGGATAAGGTGATTCTTAGGTTTGCAGTGATTTGCTCATGGAAAATCTTCCCTATAAACAAATTCCATTTGAACCTAAGAATCACTTGATCAGTGCTTATTTTGCATATACAAGGCAATTAGCAGCAGGGTGCTAATTGAATGAAACACGGATACAAATGTAAATGTAAAGATACTCTATAAGGAGTATTGCTTGAATTTATTTGCATGATATCTTATAATTATGATATATGTAAAATATAGTAATAAAAGGAGTTGATCTATGGTGGAGGAACCTTTACAAGTTTTAAAAACCAGAAGAAGTTGCAGAAAATATCAGCAGAAACAGATCAAAAAGGAAGAGCTGGATGCTATTCTAGAAGCCGGTACTTACGCACCAACGGGTATGGGTAAGCAATCTCCAATTATCATAGTTATACAGGACAGGGAAACGATTACGAAAATTTCTAAATTAAATGCAGCTATTATGGGAAATACGTCTGATCCATTTTATGGAGCACCAACTCTGCTTGTTGTCTTTGCTGACAGGAAAGCGGCAACTTATGTTGAGGACGGAGCTCTTGTTATAGGCAATATGCTGAATGCCGCTCATGCTATTGGTGTGGATTCCTGTTTTGTCTACAGAGCAAAAGAAGTGTTTGAAACTGAGGAAGGCAAAGCTTTGTTAAAGAAATGGGGAGTTCAGGAGGACTATGTTGGAGTCGGTAATTGTATTCTAGGATATGCTGCTGAGGGTGGTATTGCTCCAGCTGCGCCGAGAAAAAAGGATTATATTATCCGGGTCTAATTTTTTGTAACAACTAAAAGAATAAACAGAGTTCTTTGCTTCAGGTGGGGTTTTTGACATCACCTGAAGTTTAAAAATCGTTATCCAGGGGCGTAGCTGCCCTTATCTGTTACTTGTAGAAGTGGCAGTATTAGGGCAGGTAGCTATCGGATAAATTTGAGAACTAAATAGGCAAAGAGTTTCAGATAAAGCTGGGACTCTTTTTGTTTTATTGAAGCAATACGAATTTTGGAAAGACGATGGGCAATTACAAATGTAAAAGCCGGACAATTATTTGCGGAAGAAATTTTGGGAATGAAACCGGAGGTTTTAGTCGAATCAATGTATCCCTAATTTTTGAATTTATACCAATAGAATGAACTTAAAAATCCTACGAAAGATATAAATGCCATAAGGTAATATGCTAAACTCATATTATAATTATTTACAATTATTCCTGTAAAAATTGGAATAATAGTCATACCTAAGCCATAAATAGCCTGGAAATATCCCATAGCAGTAGACTTTTTCTTCTGATCTACATTTTTCATTGACTCGCTTGTACAAAAAGAAAACAAAATACCTGTAGACATGGCAATTAAAATTTGCGCAAAGTATATATGTAGTACGGAACTTGTATTTGGAACAATTATACAATATATGCAAATGCATATAAGTACGGTAGGGATCCAGAACTTAGCGCCCTGTTTCGCTGCCAATTTTGAAGCTGAAAAATAGGAAGTGATTACAGCTACTAATATATATATTATTGAATTTATACCAATTTGAAAACCAGAAGCTCCTAGTTGTTTAGCAATCTGATTGGTAAAAGACATTGCTGTAGACATAAGTATCCCCTGTTGTACCAGTGCAAGTAATGAAAATCCAATAAGTCTTTTATCCTTATATATGGTAATAAGCTCTTTAACAGGCAGTGGTTTAAAATCAATTTTAGGCTCTTTTATGAAAAATCCAATAAAAGTAGATGGGAATGCAGCTGCCAGACTTAATATACACAAGAAATTCATACCAAATTTATCGTAAAACATAGATCCCATAACAAATCCCACAAGAATTCCTATGTTGTTTGCACCTATAATAATTCCCATAGATTTCTGCATATCTTCTTTTTTAAAATAATTTGAATATAAAACCATAAAAGAGATCCACATTGCTGAGGCCAGTCCAGAAAATAAACTTCCAAGTAAAAAACCAATACCATTTGGGATAAATATTCTAAAAAGGGAAGCTAGTCCACTAGAACAAGCACCAATTATAATAAATAATTTATGATGGCCTTTTCTATCAGCCATTATTCCTATTGGCATTCTAAGTAACATCTGTGATAATCCATACGCTCCGACAACGGTTCCAACAAAACTGGTGGTTGCACCAATTGAAAGTAAGTATGGTGCTTGATAAGGCATATAAACGTATTGTGAAAACCAAAACATAACTACGATAATTAATATAATTCTTTTTTGCAACTTTACATTTAACTGATTAATTTCAATCATATGACTGTCCTCCCGTGATTTGCTTAGGTATCCTTATTATTATAATGGAAAGTAATAAAAAATGATATATTTGTTGAAATAATGTAATATTACAATATATGTGTTATAATACTGGGTATTATGTTGAACGTGGTACCTAAGGAAAATACAGGAGGGAGGATGTAAAATGATAGGCGTAATTGTTAATACTGTGGCTGTGATCATAGGGAGTATTGTCGGCCTGTTGTTTAAAAAGGGAATTTCTAAAAAGGTTACTGATGCGGTTATGGTTGGAATAGGTTTATGTACTGTCTATATTGGAATATCGGGAACGCTAAAGGGTAAAAATACCCTGATACTTATAATTTCCATTGTTATAGGCACTATCATAGGGACATGGATTGATATTGACAAACGAATAAACGCTTTAGGGGAGTGGATTGGAAAACGATTTAGAGCATCTTCTGACAATTCCATTTCAGTTGCGGAGGGTTTTGTTACAGCCAGCCTTTTATTTTGTATAGGGGCAATGACTATTGTAGGATCATTAAATGCAGGACTTATTGGAGATAATACGATGCTTTTTACAAAATCCGTGCTTGATTTGATATCATCTACGATACTATCTGTAAGCCTTGGCATTGGTGTATTGTTTTCTGCCTCTTTTGTTTTCATATTTCAGGGTGCCATTGTTTTGCTGGCACAGTTTTTACAGCCGATTTTAACTAATTCAGCTATTGGAGAAATTACCTGTACAGGCTCTCTGATGATTATAGCGCTTGGATTAAATATAATTGGTGTCACTAAAATTAAAGTGGCAAATTATTTACCAGCAATTATTGTGACTCCTATTTTATGTTGGATAGTGACATTAATATAGGATGTTGAAAATAACTGCGAAATCTATTAAAAAATTTTACTTGTACATATTATTCTATTTTTTGTAACTATTACACCCTTAATTATCAAAGATACTACGTATATTGGTATGTATATGACTATTTATTTTATAAATAGTTCCCCGCTTGAAACCCCAGTTAATTCTGGGGTATATTTTTTTGATGTAAAAGGGGAGAAAAGCCCTAGACGGATCCGGGGCTTTCATTATTACGCTATATTGACATAATAATATGCAGTTTTGTGAGTAAGGACTGTATCAGTTGTTTTATTATTATTAAATTGAATAATATCTACTTTATGTTTACCTGTTTTGATATCATTTCCCTTTAGTTCCATATTTGTCTTGCTGTTGGATAATTGTTTTTTAGAGTTGAAAACACCATCTATGAATATATAGCTCATATATTTATTATTGAATTCACTTGGGGTTATTTCAACTTTTTGAGATGAAGTATTTTTCTTGATATTTATAATCGGAACATTTCCATCTTTAAAGGTGTTAGATGATGGAGATATATAAAATTTGCCTGGACCCATGTCAGTCTTCAAATTTTTAGGCAATTCTGCTAAGTCGTTTTTAGCTTTGTTCTCTATATTTTGTGTTTTGTTTTTAACATTGTTAGATTGTTGTTGAGTTCCACAGCCTATTAAGTTTATTGTAATCAGTAAGGATGCTGTAATCACATAAAAAGTTTTTTTCATCTATATCCACTCCTTGTAATTTATATGAATATTTGTTTGGTAATAATTAAAGTTTGTGCATTATAAAAATAGTTATACTAGAAAATTATAAAAGTCACATTTAAAATTTAAAATAGGAAACTGAATTGCATATCGACAATGTCAAAAAGTGCAGTTTAAAAATATATTGAAAATAAAGGAGGGGTTTTATGTTGAAAGGTGTTGATATAAGCAATCTCAATGGTTCAGTTAATATTCAGCTTGTCAAAAATACAGGACACAAATTTGTAATTGCAAAGGCCACTGAGGGAAGTACCTTTGTGGACAAATTTTATAACAGCAGCATTAAAGATGCCAGGGCACTGGAGCTTGTCACTGCAGCATATCATTTTGCCAGATTTACGACTAAAGAAAAAGCTATCCAGGAAGCCAGTTTTTTTAAATCCACTGTTGCAGGCACTGATCTTGACTTTGTAGTTCTGGATTTTGAACAGCAGTGCAGCGGGGACATGACGGATGCCTGCCTGGCATTTCTGGATGCCATATCTTCTATAGCGCCGGCGGTGATTTATTGCAATCCAAACTATATAAAATCACATCTAAATTCCAAAATAACAAAGTATCCTCTTTGGATTGCCAATTATGGGACAAGTTCTCCAGATTTTACGCTGTGGAGCAAATATGCTATATGGCAGTATACGAATAAAGGGCAGATATCGGGTATGTCCGGATATGTGGACCTTAATTATATGGCGGAGGATTTCTACAATTCTCTAAAAAGGGGTGAGAAAAAAGTGGATGCTATTGTGATATATAACTACGGTGCTGATATGCATTCTGCGGAATTACTGGCTGATTTTTTAAATTGTCCTACGATTTCTAATGCCAGAAAGTTTGATTATTCTCAAGTGAAAAATGTTTATGCTGTTGGAGGCAAGAAGGAACAGTATACAAGCTATTTAACAGAACTTATCAGCGGTACGGATAGATATGAAACAGCAGAACGTGTACTTGATTTTATAAAAAAAAGAAAAAAAGCCGTTGATTTGTAATAGAGTATTAAATGAGTAAGAAAAAAACCAGGGATGAAAATCCCTGGAATGAGGTTATTATAATATGAGTTTAATTGAAATTTAAACACCGGAAATTCATCATCCCCGGTGTAAAGTAAATACCAATGTACTGAATGACAAATATTTTGGATCATATGAAACTTTAAATATTTTATAATCTAAATACATTGATATTCTTATATAAATAGAATGTGCAAAAAGCAAATTATTATTCCGGTAATTTTAGGTATCGGTGATTTTACAATAGAGGTAACAAATATGATATAAAGAGATAGATGAAAATTCATATAGATATTATTCAATTGAACTCCTTAAGATTATAAATTGCAGAATAAGCATCCGTTTTTTTAGGATGCTTATTTTGTTTTGAATCAGCATATTCTGTATTAAAAGTATTTGTTTGGGGGTATTATATAATGAAAGAGCAATTGCTCAGTTTACTTGTGGAGTTTATTTTAGGTATAGTTGGAATTATAGGAGGTTATGTACTTAAGAAGATTTCTGATGTAGTGAAAGAACAAAGAGAATCTTTTATAGCTAGAAAAGGAATGGACAATTATAATCATGCTCTTACTGTAGCAAAGGGAATGTACTATGTTTTAGAAGACGAATTTAGTTCTGTACAAAAATCGGGAGATATTAAGAAAAGCGAAATGGATAAAAGATTGCTGCAGCTATTACCCTGTCTTACCCAAGATGAATTGAATGCTATAAATAAACAGGTATGTATCAGTGCTGATAGTAAAGTAAAACAGCAATCCTTTCAATTGGAGGAGCTTAAAGAGACACAATCTAAATTGTGGCAGCAGCTAATACAATTACAACAGGAGAATTTACGCTTAAAACAGATTATAGCTAATACACAAAATTTACGTCAACAGTAAAAATAAAGAGCTTATCCATAGAGATGAGAACATATTTGTGGTAGAATTAAATAAAGTGCTTGGAGGGAGTTGGTTTAATATGTATAGGGAATGGTTGGAGGTTCTAGAAGAAAATAGAGACAAAGTGGAAAATGGGCTCAATGAGTTATTTAGACAGGTGGTTTCAGGAAAACATGAAGAAGAAAGAGAAGGAATTCTAAGCATTGGTGCTGACGGTAATATTGATATATATTTCGAAAATAAGGAATATGTATTAAAGGAAGATTCAAATGAAGCTGAACTGGAAATTATAAGAATTGACTGTGACAAGTATAAAAATTTAAAAAGCAGAGATGATATTGAACAAAAAATGGAATATCTAAAAAGTAAAGTTATACCTGAAACTATAGATAAACTGTATGAAGATGTAAGAGGATGGGCATTGGAAGAGAGTTAAAAATGGCGTATTGTATATTTTTTATAAGCTATCTTGAAATTTTTTAAGATAGCTTATTTTAATGTCGAAATTAAAGCATCTGAGAAATATTTTATTCATTAACTTTAAAATATGATTCAAATAATTT
>NZ_FXYI02000068.1:0-16807 GCF_900184915.1 Clostridium sp. HV4-5-A1G
CTACACTTGTAGCTTCGTCGGCATCGTCTGATGTTTATAAGAGAAAGATATAGAATGCATTAAATTTATATAAAAAAGGTGATCATTATGGATAAAGAAAATATTAAAGAACAGGTATTAAAAGCATATAAATTCAGACACGCTTGCAAAGAATTTGATGGTACAAAAAAGGTTTCAGATGACGATTTCAATTATATACTTGAAGTAGGCAAATTATCCCCCAGTTCTTTTGGGTTCATACCATGGAAATTTTTAATACTTCAAAATAGAGAAATCAGGCAAAAAATATCTCCTGTAAGCTGGGGTGCAAAACTCAAACTCCCTGATGCAAGTCACTTTATAGTAATACTATCGAGAAAAACACCAGATCTGATATACAACTCCAAATATATATCACATATCATGGAAGATGTCCAAAAACTTCCTCAAAATGTAATTGATCAAAGAAAAAGGGGATATGAAAACTTCCAGAAAAACGATTTTAAATTACTGGAAAGTGACAGGGCCATGTTTGACTGGGGATGCAAGCAAACTTATATAGCTCTTGGAAATATGATGACAGCAGCTGCCCTTATAGGAATTGACTCTTGTCCTATAGAAGGATTTAACAGAGATCAGGTAGAAGAAATTCTGGCAAAAGAGGGGTTACTGAACAGAGAAAAATTTGGAGTTTCCTGTATGGTAGCTTTTGGATACAGGAAAAAGGAACCAAGGCCCAAAACCAGGCCGTCCTTGACAGATTTAGTTCAATGGATCAAGTAACATCATTTGGTATCAAAACAGCAGATTCTAATAGAATCTGCTGTTTTGATCAATCACTATTTTTATCCAATTATCTATAGTCTTCTTATCAACTCCCACAACCATATCATGATCTCATGGGGAATAAATTTGGCCACTATTCTGTGAATAAAACATACTGGTCCCGGAGTAGATACCGGCAGCCCAATCCTGCTGTCATTAAGTGCTATAGCTGCCACATTTTTTGCCCTACCTGCAAATATAAAATTTCTTATTTTTCTACCATCCCTGCTATGTTTGGCTTTGGGAATAAATTCAGTATCTTTAATCCAGTAAGGGCAGACTGCTGTCACATGAATGCCTCTCGGTAGTAATTCTATTCTCAGAGCCCTGCTGTACCTATAAAGAAATGCCTTGGTAGCAGCATATACATTCAGGTATTGAAATGGCTGAAATGCAGCTGTTGAGCATATTTCAATAATACGACTTCTCCTTTTCATGTATGGCAGCACCGCTACAGTCATATCGACGGCAGCACGACAATTCAAATCTATCATATTGTCACTGTCCAGAAGACTTATATCACTATAACTTCCAATTTTACCGAATCCAGCTGCATTTACTAGTATATCCACCTGTGGTTTTTGAGCTTTCAAATATTCTATAAAATAATCAATACTTTCTCTTTTAATAAGGTCAAGGGGCAAAAGCTCGATTGGAACGTCAACTCTGGCAGTCAATTCCTTAAGGCGTTCTTCCCGTCTGGCAATGACCCAAATTTCACTGATATTTTTCTCTTTAGAGGCAATCTGATAAACAAACTCTCTGCCAAGCCCACTTGAAGCACCGGTTACTATGGCAATTCCCATTTTATCCCCTCCTCATGATTAATATATTCTTTATTATTCTTAAAAAATTCCTGTTAGATACCATGATTCCTTCCCCATTGACACATGACTTTTACAAGGGGTATGAGACTTTTTCCCTTTTTGCTAAGAAAATATTCTACTTTAGGAGGAATCTGCATATACTGCCTTCTCAGTACAATACCTTTATTCTGCAGTTCTTTTAACTGTGAACTCAGCATTTTATGGGTAATTCCATCAATATTTTTTTTCAATACACCATATCTTACAGTTCCCATGCAAGCCAGCAAATAAATTATCTTCAATTTCCATTTCCCATTTATAATTGACAAAGTGTACTCAAAGGGCTCCTTATTTCCTACATAACAAAGCTTTTCTGACATATCATTACTCTCCTTTATGATAGTATAACACAAAAAAGTGCATACTATTATTTGTATTTATACCGGATATAATAGAGATAATCAAATTTTTAAAACTAGGAGTGATACTATGATTATCGATGGACATTCTCATCTTACTTTACCTGTGGAAGAACATATAAAAATCATGGATTGTGCGGGGGTGGACAAGACAGTGTTATTTTCCACGTCATTTCATCCTGAATTGGATAAAAATACACAGGAGGTAAAAGCCTCAATGAATTATCTCAATGAGCTGTTGGCCGGTAAAAAGGGAAATATGACAGAAATACGTAAAAAATCAATTGAAGAACTGGTAAAAGCTATTAATTTGTATCCTCATCGCTACATTGGATTTGGTGCTGTACCTCTAGGATTGGATTTGAGCACTACAAGGCAATATATCTCAGATAATATTGAGAAAAATCATCTGGCAGGAATGGGTGAATTCACCCTTGGAAGTGGACAAATTCCTCTTTTGAAAAATATCTTCAAACTATCAGGTGAATTCGGAAATCTTCCAATTTGGATACATGCTTTTTTCCCACTTACATTACAGGATATTAAAGAAGTATCCAATTTTGCACGGAAATATCTCTCTACTCCTGTTATTCTCGGACACCTGGGTGGAATCAACTGGCTTGAAACAATGGATATTGTAAAAGAAACCTCCAACTTATTTCTCGATACCTCTGCATATTACTCCACACTTGTTTTAGGAGCTGTTATCAACGAATTACCTGATAAATGTATTTTTGGAGTGGACAGGCCTTTTGGTGACCTTGATCTATCCAAGGAAACCATATTGAAGGTTGCCAAGTCACAGTCCATTGCAAAAGCAGTATTGGGAGAAAATATAGCACATATACTGAAAATTTAATTTAAAGCACAAGGTACATATATGAAACATGGCTCGGTATCAAAGTAAAAATAAATAATTCTGAAAAAATAATAGACAGCCCTTCTCACAAGCTATCTATTATTTAAACAAATAAATTTTATAAAGCAGACTAATTCACCCTGTCTATTACTAATAGTGCACCATTAAAAAAAAGAGCCTATATTAAATTAGCTCTTCAACTTTTGCACCTTGTGCGATTTCTGTACGGTTTTCATTTTAAAAATGGCAGGGGTAGAAGGCTTCGAACCCTCAACCAACGGTTTTGTTTTAAATGCTTGTCTATTTTCCACTATTTTTTAAAATAGCTCAATATCAATGGTTTACGCCTTATAGTATATTGTTGAATATCATTGTTTTTTATGTTTATCCAAAACTTTGGAGGGAAAATGGAGGGAAATTTTTATATACATAACTCAAGTAATATCAATATTTTTAGTTGATTGACAAAACACCGTATACCCAAAATATTTAACCCCAGATATATTATTTCATATTCATATACTTTCATGCTCCATATTCCCCGTATAATTAACTTTTACATGTTTAGAAGTATAATTACATGTCTTAATATAAACCCTATCTTAAAATGGCTCTACATTCGTTTTAAAGGCAGGTATCATTTTACACCCACCTACATAAATAAATTTACATTTTCAGCATTTATATTCTATGATATAATGTGAAATGTAATAAGAAAATTGTATAAGTACCTCTTCTTTATTTGTGGGTGGATTATGGTTAATAATGTCTGCGTATGAAGAAGGGGTGATGCGTTTATGGCAGAAGGATATTTAATATTGTTCTTCAGTTTATTTTCAATAACTGCTATTTGTATAGTGGCGTTGTCTGATAAAAAGTCAGATATTAAAATAGAAAATAAAATAACTTTGAGACCTGATGAAATATCATCTGATACCAAAGTAAACATAAATAATTCTAAAAAAAATAATAGATAGCCCTTTGCTCAAACTATCTATTATTTAACACTTATACAAATTTAATCAAGCAGACTAAATTCATAATCCACCCTTCTTATTACTGATATTATACCACAATAACACGAAAAATATAACGCTAAAATTATAGATAATATAAAAAAGTAGCCCACCGACGCAATTGGTTTAGCTACTTTTTTATAAATCAGCTTTACTAGTTGCCTTAGCAACTGAATTGTATACTACAGGATGTTACCAGCATCCTGTTTTTATTATAGCTACTCTTATTACTGATATTATACCATAGAATTTAAAAATTATACAGGTAAAAAAGGAGGACAGCTAAATTTTTAGCCGTCGTCATATATATCACAACCAGCTAAATTTTAAGCCCGTCTCACCTTGAGGGTTTTCGTCATTAATGACGAATGGCCAAAGTACATATGTAGGTACTGAACCCTTGATTTTATGCAATACCCCTTTAAAGGGGTAAACCAACTGACTGATAGTAGATTGGTTCTACATTTATGTCGAACCCTTCAAAATTGAAAGCATCTAAAAAAGGCATGGTCATTTTAACCACACCTTTCCTTATCAAGCTGAACCATTAAAGTATTATTTACAAATTCAGTTTTCCTATGGAGACCTATTTTACGCATATAGCCTTTCTTATAGTGCCTATATAATTCCAATGCTTCTTCATAATCAGCTATCATATATATGTCTTTAACCTTCATATCCCTTATATCCAGTATCTTATGGCAAATGGTCTTAATCCTTACATTCGATACATCAAAGGTGTACCCTGATGCAAGCAAAAAGGCTTCATTTTCAGTTAAAACCATAACAGCCACCTTTTAACGATTCAAATAATCAATTATATCTTTTCTGAAATCACTAATCATATAAAATATATATCTACATACATTATCCAAATCATAGCCACTTGCAGGTTTACCTTCGGATATAAGTATATCTGTTATGTCACGTGCATCTTCTGAAAATCTATTCAATGCCAGTTCTAATTTTTCATCTAAATTTCTTAAATCATCATTCATTTTAACCCTCCTTATCAACGTGAGCCGTAATTTTTAAATCTGTTTTTCTGCCCTCAAAATCGTCAATATCGGTAATTTCATATTTCTCGTCGTTGTATTCTATAAAACAAGTTGTATCTATATCATCACGCCAGTTTATTATAAAAATGGCTTCGACCTTTGTCTGTGCTACAATTGCCAGCTGTGTTTCTCTAGTTGTGGCATGTCTATAATATGCCCATACATTCTGGGCTAGGTACTGTAATTCATGGTCAGTTTCACCTAATTCATTCTCTACATCAACCCAGTGAAGTATATTAATTTTCTTATTTTTCATATTATCCATAAAATCAGCTCCTATTGTATAGCTCTTAAAAATTCCTCGTAATGCTCATACAATCCCACATAACTATCCAGTAATGATGCTAGTCCATCAATTCTCATCTTTGCAGCTTGATTTTTTATAGGTACTATATTTCCATTTCTATCTGTTTCAACTCCTGTATTTGTCATACACCATTTCAGTATTGGATTATTGTTATAGTTGATTTTCTTAGCCTGTAAATCTGCCCCTAACTGCTGCATTGGAAGTGATAAAGTCTTTGCACCCTGGATACACCTTTCCATCTTAAAGCCGTTATTCTTCATTTCCTCAACCCAGTATTTAGCACTGTAAGAATCATAATATATCCATAATGGAGTTATTTCCTTGTCATTTAGCATTTCAAGAAACCACGCTGTAATATCCCTATAATCAATACTATTACCTTCACATAACCTCAATAGGCCACGTTCAAGCCATTTATCATATGGTATTTTGTCATGGTGAACCCTCTCATTAAAGCTTTCTTTAGGGAGCCAGTACATCTGAGTTACATATCTTTTTTGAGTTTCCGGGTCCATCACTAAAAGTGTTGCCGCTGTAAGGTCTGTAGTAATTGATAGGTCTGCCCCACCTATAGCATAACAATCATGAAATTTATCTATGTCAAAGGTTTCCTCATTGTTTATGGTATCGAAAGTAAGCCATGCAGTCGATACGGTACACCTTACATTAAAATCCTTGCATAAAACTCCTGTAACATCATTAGGATTGCTCTTTGCCCTTTTAACTTTAATTTTTAAATCATCAACTTTCTTAATTACTCCTAAACCTGGATTAGCTTTAGGCCAACATTTTGAATTTCTCCATTCTTCTTTATCGTCCAATTCATAAAGTATCGGTAAAAATGTATCATCTTCAATAGTGCCGTCAGCTACTTTACAGCCATATTCATACATATCATCAAATATGCTCTCTCTTACTGTTCCAGCTGTAGTTATCATGATTAATAAAGGCTCTCTCCTGGCACTCTGTGACTGTTTCATAACCTCATATATATTCCTGTCCTTGATGCTATGAAGTTCATCAATAATAACACAGTGGGAATTTAATCCATCCAAGGTATCTGAATTCTTCCCCAATGCCTGAAACTTTGACATTGTAAGAGGGAAATACAAGTCAGTTTTACGCTTCTTCAGGTGTTTTGATAGATAAGGACTTTGCCTTGCCATGTTTAAAGCCTCGTCAAAACATAACTTGGCCTGGTCTTTTTTAGATGCTATTGAATACACCTCTGCACCACCTTCACCATCTGCCATAAGCATATACAAGGCTATACCGGACAGCATTGTTGTTTTACCGTTCTTCCTGGCCACATAAAACATGGCTTCACGGTAACGCCTTAACCCTGTATCCTTATCAGCAAATCCAAACAGTGCAGATATAAAAGCCTTTTGGAATAGCTCCAATTTAACTGGTTTTCCTGCCCATTCACCCTTTGAGTGCTTACAGAATTTTTCTATAAACTCTATGGGCCTATTGGCCTTATTTTCATCAAATACGTATTTACTTGGATGCTCAATATCATGCACAAGCCTTTTATATTGTTTTTCCACCCTCTTGGATACAGTATACTTTCCAGATTTAATTTCTTCGTAATATTGCTGTATATAATTCATGTAATCACTTCTTTACAAATTCTATCAATTCATCTTTAGACTCGCCGTCATCTTTAGGTAATAAACTAATAACCTGCTTATATATATTCCCGTATTTCTGTATTAGTGCCGTGTAACTTTTTAATGCTGGGTTCTCCTTTAAAAAATCCTGTCTGCCATTTTTAAATTCAGTTACAACTCCTATAGTTTCAATTTCTTTCTTTAACGATTCAAGAGTCCTTTGCATAAATTCCAACTCTTTAAATAGTGGCTCTACAACTGTAACCTTATCTTTTGGTAACTTTCTCAATATCGTTCTAAGTTTTTTCATATCAGTTGAAATATCTATAACTTTATCTTTTTCCATTAAAATCCATCTCCTTACTATATAGTATTAAATAACTCTTTATATGATTTATTATATCTTTCGCGTGGATATACATGAGAGAGGTAAAGAAAGCTCCCCCATGTGGTCTCCGCGTCAGCCATTGTTTTTACTGACCTGGGGGGACTTTATAAGATTTCCATTTTCATCAAATACAGTTTCTTTTGTGGTTATTTGATGATTTCTATTGTGTATCTGGTCATGGCAGTCTATACATAGGGCTTCTAGGTTATCCCAATTTAACGTTATTTCTGGATTATTTATATTCCCCGGATTTATGAATTTTTTATGATGAACTATTGTTGCAGGCTTCCCACACCTCTCACATATATAATGTCTGCTCCTTATATATCCATCTCTGCATTTAACCCATTCCTTGCTGTGATAAAATGCCTTGCTAAATTCTCTAGACATTATTCATACTTCTCCCCACCGCTTCCAGTGCAGTCAGTAATGAATCTATTGCTTTCCTTAACTTATCTATATCTCTGTCCATTGGATCAAACCACAACATCAATATGAACTGTGCTGCTGTCTTTGCCATTGGATGTATTGTATCATCATCTGTCCATGTCCTACCTGTTGTCGCTTCTAAGTATGGTGGTATAGCATCTATCAATGCCTGTATCTCTATATCTAATTCATTACCATCAACCCTCAATATGTTATGTGCTTCATCCATTGTAAGTATATTCATATATACATCACACTCCTAATTAAAAAGGTGTAGCACTGTATTATGTACTACACCATTACATCTATATACTAAGGTGTTACTGTCTTTGATAGTTTGAGAAATGCTTCTGGTACCAACGGTTTGCAGTCTGCTATTGCCAGTGCCCTGTAGTCTATAAGCCCGGACTTAAAGCTTGACTCTCTGGATACTTCTAACAGCACACCCTGTGGTAAGTTATATCCCATATAATTAAAGTCTCCTAAGAGTATAGTATCATCTGGTATATAATCGTCTATAATTATTGGCTTACCCAGTATATATCCTATCTGCTGCTGTTGTGCATCTGCTATAAATAAAGGTCTATCATTATTATCTACCAAGCTATATACCAAGTTATATAGTGATGCGTTATTCATAGCAAACTTTGCATTGGCCCCGTATCCTCTTTTTAACATTCCCAACATTTTAGTAAAGTCTGTATATGCCGGCTTATCTGCATATGTGAAACTATTGGTTGCATCCCATGTAATACCTGTAATTAATCCAGTGCCCTGTCCTGAGCCTGTACCACTTACCATGGCTTCATTTAGTGTATCCATCACACAATTAGTCAGCTCTGTTTCAAGATAGCTTTCAAATGCTCCTATGCTCATTTTATTTGCTATTGCTGACATACTAAATACTTTAAGTATTTCATATGCTGAAAAACTAACTGATACCGTATCTACTTTTTCAGATTCAACTGCCACACCTTCTACATGCCAGTTTGCCTTTGTGCCTGGTGTTCCTATTGGAACCGATAGATTAGATGGTATATTGAACTGCCTTACTGCCGATATCAATCCGCCCTGCGTTCTTGCCTTCTCAATTATTTCATTAAGTGTCTGGGTTGGAAGTACTGCCGCACTATTACTCATTGCATTGAAAGTATCTGCCCTTTTTTCCATTCTTGCACGCTCATATATATTTTTTTCGGCTTCAGTTAATTTCTGACCTAACATTTCCTTGAAGAATGCACTTCTATACTCTTTTGTTTTAAATAAATCGGTCCCCTCTGGAATATCAACACCTTTATTGAATTCCATGCCCGTTACAGGGTTAAAACCTTTATTTGATTTACTCCTTTTTTCAATTATGTTTTCTTTGGCCTGCTTTAATCCATCAAGTTCAATGTTCAATGACTGAATATCTGCATTCTCATTACCGTCTATCAGTTTTCCTATCTCTGCTGCCCTTTTCTCAATTTCCTCAATATCTTTTGAATTATAATAATTAAATGCTTCCTGTACTGTTGCAAATTTCATTATTTATCATCCTCTCCTAAAATTTGATTTACTTTACTTTTAAGCTGTATCTTTAAAATGTCATTTACTTTGACCCTTGCTTCCTGGACTAATGTATTTCTTTTGAATATATCTTCCATCCGTGCCTCAATACTTGTTTCCTGATATGCTGGAAATGGAGTTATTGAAACCTCATATAATCTTTCAATCTTATTTATTGTCCTGGTATTGGTCTTAGAATCATATTCATCTCCGCCCTTAGGAACCTTAAAAGCAAAACTCATGCCCTTTATATCACCACGTGACACACTTGAATATATTTCCTTTGCCTTCGGTGTATCTGGAAGTGTAGCCCTCATTTCTATACCTACACCGCTTTTTCTCAGTTCCATGGTTTCAGGACTTCTGGCCAGTGGGATTGAATTTACATCATGGTTGTATAAAAGTGGAACATCTTTAAGCAAATTTTCACTTACAGCATCCCTTTTAATAATCTCCGTATAACTGCCATATCGCCCGTTTATAGTTGTGGGCTTATCAAACACTATTGGAGTACCTAGAAGTATACTATTCTTGCTGTCCTGTGCCTCGTCCGTCCTGATTTCGGCTGACCTGATTTCCCTGTTCTCCTGCATTGTTGTTTCCTCCCTTCATCTGGTATTGATTAACAATATTTGTATCAGCTACATTTAAAGTCTGGTAACGGGTATCGCCATTTTCTATACCTGGTAAGTTCAATATCTTTAATGCCTGGTTTATAGTAAGTAATCCCAGTGGCATCAATTCTTTTAATGCCGTTACCTTAGTTGAATTTGATGTAAACTGAAGTTTATCACTTTCAAGCATTATACTATTGCCAAAACTCTGCTCACGCTGTGTAAATAACTTATTTGTAAGCTCCTGACCCATCTGTGTTGCCAGTGGCTCAATCGTGGATTCATAAAACGCACTCCATTCATCTTCTGAATATGTGCAATTTACGATATTTTCACTTATACCCAAATAACTGTATATCCTATTTTTAATCTCAGTTAACTGCTGGCCGTTTATAAATACAGGTTTGTTTTCTATAGGCTGATAGTCCATTTTAGTATCCAGTGCAACAATACCTCCGTTGTTTTCGATACTCAAATAATCATTTATAAACGCCTCTTTCGACTCTTTCAGTTTTTCACCGGATAGAACTTGGTTGTATTTTAATAACCCTCTTATCTGTGCTGAATTCTTTATTGAATTCTCCATACCTTGGTTTTGAGTATGTGCCAAATCAAGCGTAGGCATTATTGCCCTGTTATCATCACCCAGCAGGTCATTTGAATTGTAGAACCGCCTTAATACCATCACATCATCATAACGGAATATAAATGTCTTGCCTCTTGAAAATAAAAATTTACAATACAATGCCCCTGTTGCATCCGTAAGAAATTCTACCTGTAAGGGACTCAATGGATATATAGCCTCAAGGCTCCCTTTATCATCAAAAGACAAATAAGCAAATGCATTATTATATAAAAAATAATGTGTTGATACTTTATATAGAAAATCAAAGGTTGACATATAAGGGTTAGGCCTTGACTGCAGTATGTAGTTTAAAACCGAATCCCCATCTTTACGCTGCTCTCCATTCATAATTACATGACTTGGAATTAACTTGGAAAAATTCTTTGCTATACTATCAACTGCACTTCTATATAAATCATTTGAATAGGCGTCACCACTAAACGGCGTGAATGTCGCAGGGCTACCGCTCATAACTTCAACTCTCTGGGTATTCTGTTTATCAGCAGGATTTTTATTTCGATGAAACAATCTATCTAATATGTCCATATATTCTCCTTTCAACGTAAAAAAGGCACAAGAAATCTACTAACGGAATATTTCCGCTTTCAAACTTCCCGTGCCTTTTGGCTTCCACTTCCTAGAAGTAGGGTACTTTTCTATATTTATCTATAATACTAGTGTACTATATCAGTAATTCAATATCAACCCCCCTTATAATATTTTAAAGAGATTCTATATAATTTTTCAGTTCACGTAAAATAGTTTTTAGTTGAGTATTTTCTTGTCTCAGTAATTCAATCTCTGCCTCGTGTTTTCCTTTTTCCTGTTGTTCTGATGCCCAATCTGATAACATTTTCTCTACCTCCTATTTGTAATTATTCTTTAAGCATCTGCCGGATCTTCATCTGATGCTTTATCTGCTAGATTTTCATGAAACTTTGTAAGTTCTTGAGGTACCGAATGATCTTGATCGTATTCCATCTGCCTTATACGCTCTTTTTCATCTTCTATAAACTCTGGAACAGCTGCTTCTAATATTACAAATTCAATTTTTCTATTCACATCTTCTAATGGCTGTATATTGACATTTTCATCACCATCAATTATTAAAGCTAATCCAGTACCTTCTGGATACTTTTTTTCATATACATCTCTAACTAATTCATTACCTCCTTCAACTATTTCTTCCCAGTTTTCATCTACAATTTCTAATAACTCTTTATACATAATATCAATCTCCTTTATATTTAATTATCTGTAATTATATTTCTTTTCCCATCGGTGTAATTCCTGCAATGTAGCTTTCTTATGCCTAATTCTGCAATAGTCCATATAACTTAAAAATATTGGCACCGACATTCTAACACCTCCTTGATTTAGCACTAGTGTTATGATACTCTAATACTGTAAGTAAATATTATACTTACAATTTGTATTTATTTTCGTCAAAGGCTCTGAACTTTTGTATCAAATAATTCTAGTTTTTTACTCTAAGGTTCACATAGATCCGTCTGTGTGAGCCTTTTCCAGTTACCTTTGATACACTTAATATATCAAATCCTTTCTCAAGCCCTTCAATCGCAGTTTCCTTCTCCACTTCAGGGTCTGTAATACCTGGTAAATTTACTCTAACTCTATAATACCTAGCCTTTTTAATATATTTCATGACACTATTTGATAGCCTTTCAGCTTCTGACTTTGGTATTGCCTCCATGTTTCAATTCCTCCTTCATCCAGTGATTTAATAATTTCTTCACTGGCATTCTCCGATATATATTTAGCTTTATTAAAAGTATCTCTACTGCCAAATCCAGATTTATTTGCTACTGCATCATCCGTTCTCCCTCGTCTGTCAGAATTCTGACTAACGATATTATTGTGCTTTAATTTACTTAATTGCCTTTCCCTAGCCTTACCCCTTTCTATCTTCTCCAGCTTTCTGGCATATTCAATCCTCCAAATCTTTCAATAAATTTTTCAAGACTTTCACATATATACGCTGTTTCTCTGTAGTAAACAATTCAGAAGTCCTATCAGCTGTGTCAATGTCCTCCTTAATCGTCTTTATAAGTTCTGGTTTACTAATATCCATAATTACTCACCCCCTAATGTATTTTTAGTGAATCCATCAAATCTCTTTATATATTTATAATCAATGTTATCAAGTTCCCCCAGGCTATCCCCTATATCAAGCACTAGATCATACAGTTTGTTAGTATCGTCAATGTATTTCAGGCCCTCTTTTAAGTCTTTTAAAAATCGTATATAATCATCCCGCATCTCCGTATTAAATCTCAATATCTCATATAAATCGTTAGCCTGTATTCTCAATTTATCAGGGCAGCTTTCCAGTCCTTCACCTAATAACTTTGCTCTTGCCATCTGTATGGAATTAGTTTCAATAGCTGAATCAATTATGCTCTGTATTGCCTTTTTAGTACTCTCTTTGTTTGACATTTATTTACTCCTTTCTGATGTATCAATTCCTACACCCTGCCATAACATCCCGTGTTTAGTACGTTTCTTTTCCAGTCCCAGTTCTACAGCTGTATCTTTAAACTGTAGTGAGAACTGAGAAGTTGTTAAGCTGCTATTATTCCATTCATTAAAGGCCTGTGCCAGTTGTTTATTACTTGTTGATAACTCTGAGGATAAGTTGCATCTCTCTTTTATAAATTGATTCATAGGATTTAAATTCTGTGCTTTTCTTTCCCAGTAGGTTTCTCTGTATCTGCGTGTATTCTCTTGATGTGTATCTCTCCAATGCTTGTTATACTCATGAATGTGTTGTTTATTTCTATCCCTCCATTTCTGTTTATATTCTCTATATGCCTGTAAAGCTGATTCACTTAAAGCCATAAAATCACTCTCCTTTATCTATAATTAAATTATTTATGTCTGTGCTTACCTTTCTGAAACCATAGTTTAAAATCTTTTCTCTGCATACTCTTTAAATAATCTGGGTTAATGTTTATAGTCCTATCTTCTGCTTGTACTACTAAAGTCTCATAGTAATCATTAATACATCCAAGCTGTGTCTTATGCCTTATATATCCGATAACCTCACATTCATGTCTTTCCTCGCTGTCTATATAATAAAGTTTTGGATATGTAGGATAAATTAGTCCTAAAGGATGCAGTTTATTGTATCTATCAAGTTCATTTTTAAATCTAACTATTTTTCTCACTCTCCCAAATCTAAAATTAATTCTTAAACCTAAGATGCTAAATAAAACCCTAGGGGTGGTAGATATCTATATAAGGGTATCAATTTCTGACACCGGGAAAGTAACTTTTTAAGTAGGCATAAAATAGCATTTAACCCATTGCAATTACTACGATTAACCTATTTTCCGCCGGTGTCAATTTCTGATACCGGAACTATATTAAAAATATATAAGCATAAAATAGCTTGCAATCCATTGATATTACTATGATTAATTAACATTTTTCTTGATTTTCCCGGTGTCAATTTCTGATACCGCCCGGTGTCAGTTTCTGATACCACTTTTTATTCAAAATACTATATAATAAGTTATTTAATACTATATATAATTCTTATTCTTAGCTCGCTTCCATTCATCTTTAATAACAAAGTCCTTAGTTCCATATTTCTGCCACATATCAGAAAATCCATAGATTATAACTTTTCTACTTCCTTCTAACGGCTTGTACTCAACAACTCTGATAAATCCACAAGAAATCAATTCATCAATACATTTTTGAAAAGTATTGGGTGACATAAATTTTGAATATTCCGACTTAGGCATTGATATATCATCTTTGTTACATTTAATTAGTTGACCCTTCCCATCATATGCAGGGACATATTTACGTTTCATTTTTATATATAATTTAATGGCATTACCGCTTAATTCATCCCATGCCGCAGAATCAATCATATCGTCAAATATTCGTGTATATCTACCGTCATGGCTTTCAAAACTTTGATAATTATTTCTTTTATGTTTAGACAATAGATCACCTGCCTATTGTTAATTGAAAATTCTGGATATTAAAGTTTCTTTCCAGCTAAAGATTCCATCCACGAATCCACTTTGGACCGAATGAATAAGAATTTATTACTCACCCTTAAAATTGGAGCATCACTTCGGTGAGCGAGTTTGTACGCTGTATTATGGCCTAAACCATACATTTTGCAAAACTCCCTGATAGTTAGTACTTTCTTAGGGCTTGGACTGCTCTCTATTACCTTAAATTTTTCCATAATTACTCCCCCTGTTCTGTTTCATTTTTTTGTCGTATAATATAATTGATTTTTATTTTTTGTTTCGCTGGTATGTCATTTTGGCTGAATGAATGCCAGCTTTTTATTATCATTATCGAATTTCAACACCCCCTATATTTTATATAGTCACATTTCACGATAAAAATATTCATGTTTTACTAAAATTTTTTATATCTTACCTTTGTTAAACAATGGGTATTATAAAACAAATGGCAATAAAATTCAATTTATACTTTCGTATTTTCCTATCTGTTTAATAACTTATTTCGTTGCTCTATCAGCTTATTTAAAGCCATCTGATGTATTGCCTTATCTTTTGGATTTTCTCTTGGTATAACTGCCTTTATAGCTTTTATTTGCCTGTCTATTTTCTTTAGGTCATCCGTTGGCAAAAATTTTAACATATTATCTCTCCTTCTCATCACTGAAAAATAGCTCTTTAGGGTCTGCATCAAGTACCTTGCAAATTTTTTTCATCACTTTAACACTTGGCAACTTACTACAATTTTCTATTTGGTAAAAATATGATTTTGATATGCCTATTTCCTTAGCAGCCATAATTGCTGACATCCCATATTGAAATCTTTTAGCCCTCATCTTTGACATCTTCATGCTTTCATCTCCTTTACACTTATAGTATACATATATTATGATATAAGTACAATTTATATCATATTCTTTTTTGCTAAATTATAATAAATTATCTCATTAATACTCTTAATTTCTAATTATTATGATATAAGTGCAATTATCATATTTTTACTGTATAATAAAATTGGAGGTTAATTATGATTAATACTAAACTAATAAAGAAAATAAGAGAACGTAAAGGAATACCTATAAAAGAATTAGCTGAACAAACTGGATTAAGTAGATCATACCTATATCAGGTAGAACGTGGAGATAAAGATCCTTCATTAAGTGCATTAAAAAAAATTTCCATGGCCTTACACGTAGATATATATCAATTTTTTGATAACGATAATAACAGTGTCTTTAAAAAAGTTGTAGAAAATGTTCAATCACCTATTAAAAAAAAATATGGTAATAGTAAATCATTAAATCAAATTATGTGGGATAAAACACTCGATATATACGAAAATACCCCTACACTGGATAATGTATTTTTTAAAGAATATAATGACCTTAAATACGATAAAGAGCCTTCAGCATATTTTACTTTATTTCAAGTATTAGCTGAAATATATGCTATGGAATTAGCTTTAAAAGCTCCACGTGATAAATTCATAAGTGAAAGAGAAGAGTGCCTAAAGATGTTACAGCCTAAGTTGCAGGACTGTATTAATGATCTACAGGATTACATAGATGCTATGATTAAAGAAAAATTTAGAAAAGTAATTGACCGTTAATATTTCACATCCCAAAAATATATCATAAAAACATGAATAGTATTCCTATTGTACAATGTTTATGAACGTGGGATTTTCCACTGTCAAATATGCGACTACGATATTAGCGTATTCGCCATTAAAGGCGAATTGCATAACTAGGGGACTATCAGTCACCTGGTTAGGTTTTATACATAAATGTCGAAAACATAAGTTTTACACAAATAAGTGATAAACTAAGTGGATTTACACTTGATTAGGTTTTTCGGAATTATCCGATAAACTCAGATGGGCTTTCCTTTTAAAGGGTAACCTAGTAAAATCAAACGTGTCCACGTTTGTGGAACTCTGATATGGTATAACAAAATTATTAAATAAAAGGACAGCGAAATTTTTCGCCCACCTCATACCAAAAAATTATGGAATGAAAGGAGATAATACCATGGACAACACAGCTAAAAATAAAATTTACACCTACGCTGATTATATGAATTACCCTGAAGGTACCAGAATAGAGCTTATAGACGGTGTAATATATGATATGTCACCTGCACCATCAAGGATGCACCAGGAACTAATTACTGAATTAGTAACCATATTTAATAACTATATTAAATCCAACAATGGACCATGCAAGGTATACCCTTCACCCTTTGATGTATTCCTCACTGATGACGAAAACCTTGATAACTGCAGAAACATTGTTCAACCAGATATATCAGT
>NZ_FXYI02000069.1:0-16797 GCF_900184915.1 Clostridium sp. HV4-5-A1G
GAAATAATCTGTATTATATTTCAATTAATTTAATATGTTTTTTATATTTTTCATATTCTTATCCTTTACGAAAGGAGCGCAAAATTGAAACGTCTTTTCATGACCGCATTCGGAACAAATACAGTCACATATGTCATAGGGGATACCATTAATCACAGCTACATCTGAATCCTTAGCTATGTAGTCTCCGCCGCATATTTCACAAGGAGTATCATTTATAACAGAATATTCACTTTCAATATATTTCATCATATCTTTAATGGTCATTAGTAGCCTCCAATAAAAAAATTATCACAATATAAATTTAACACTCTTAAAGGGTATTTTCAATAGAATGAAGGGGCTTTTTAAAAAGAGTATTATAGAAATTAGACTAGCATGAGCATTAGAAACATAAGCTTGTTCTAATAAATAGGCTTATATATGCAGAATATATCATATATTAAATATATAAAAAGTAATTAGGATGTAATATTTGTCCAAACGCTGCCAGGTTTAATTTAAAGAGGTGAAATATTGTGATTAACATTATATGGTTTTTTATTTTATCTTTTGGAATATGCTTCGGAGTATTGGGGGGAAGGGGAGAAGAAATATCTAAAGCTATTATTTTATCTTCAGATTCAACGGTAAAACTTGTCATAAGTCTAGCAGGTATAATGTGCTTATGGTGCGGTGTTATGAAAATAGCAGAAAAAAGTGGGCTCATGGGGAAAATAGCTAAAATAATGAAACCAATTTTAAAAATATTGTTTAAAAAAGCTGCTAGAGATGAAAAGAGCATTGGAGCAATAGTTATGAATCTGACTGCCAATATGATGGGATTATCTAATGCAGCTACGCCATTTGGAATAAAAGCTATGGAAGAACTTAAGCGGTTAAATGAAAGAAAAGATGAAGCAAGTGATGATATGTCATTGTTTCTGGTATTAAATGCAGCCTGTATACAATTTGTACCTACTACGGTTATTTCCATAAGGGCGGCTGTTGGATCAAAAAATCCAGCGGAAACTATAGTGCCGGGCATAATAGCAACTTCTGTAGCAGCAATAGTTGGAATAATATGCTGCAAAGTAATGGAAAAATATTTTTGATTAAAATTTAGGGGAACAAAAGGGGGAGAATGATTTGGAATACATTGTAAAGGCTATAATACCTATAATAATATTTGTTATAATTACATATGGAGTATCCAAAGGGGTTAAAGTCTATGAATGTTTTATAGAAGGGGCAAAGGAAGGTATTGGAATATGTATCAAGATATTTCCATACTTACTGGCTATGATAATAGCAGTAGGAGTGTTCAGGGAATCTGGGGCTTTAAATTATTTCATATCTCTTATAAAGCCTGTTGTAAAAGTCATAGGACTTCCTCCAGAAGTGGTTCCCCTTGTACTTATAAAGCCATTATCGGGAAGTGGTGCTTTAGGAGTATTTGCTGAGACATTAAAGGAATTTGGGCCAGACAGTTATATAGGCAGGATATCTTCTATAATCATGGGGTCTACAGAAACTATATTTTATACTATTACAGTTTATTTTGGAGCAGTGGGGATAAAAAAGATAAGGCATACGTTATGGGCTGCTGTAATGGCTGATATAGCTTCTGTTATAGCTGCAGTTACGATAACTAGAATTATGTTTTAATGTAGTATTCCTATAAAATCATATTAGTTGTATAATATATAATATAATTGATAGGTATAGTTTGAGGTGAGAATTAAATTGCTAAAGTGGAAGGAATTATATGAAGAATGTGTAAATTGCCATAAGTGCGGTTTAGGTGACAATAGAACCAATATGGTTTTTGGGGACGGCAATCCTAGGGGAAGAATCATGTTTATAGGAGAGGCACCTGGTGCAGATGAGGATAGAACCGGGTTGCCTTTTGTAGGAAGGGCCGGGCAGCTTTTGACCAGAGCCCTTGAATCCATAGGCCTGTATAGAAAAAATGATTATTACATATGTAATATTTGCAAGTGCAGGCCGGAAAACAACAGGACACCTTATGGACATGAAGAAGAGGCCTGTATTCCATATTTGAGGAATCAAGTGGCACTGGTAAAACCTAAAATAATTGTCTGTCTTGGAGCAACTGCTATGAACTGTATACTGGGAAGAGATTGGAGAATTACAAGAGACAGGGGAAAATGGGTGGAAAGAAAAGGATTTTATATGACTGCTACCTTCCATCCTTCTGCAGTGCTTAGAGATGAGAATAAAAAGGATGCGTTTTGGGAAGACTTGAAAAACATAAAGAAAAAATATGAAGAAACTTTTGATAACAAAAATATTGACAGCTAAAAATATATGACATATTATATTGTTAAATGCGGTGAAGGAAAGAGTAGTAAGTTAATTTATGCGAAGAGAATCGACAATTTGGTGAAAGTCGAAGATAAAACAACTTATGAATATGGCTCCAGAGCAGGCTGTTTGAAATAATAGTAGAGTGACACGGCAGCAGCCGTTATAGTGCAGGGTAATAGATAATCTTGATGTTCTGGATTTTAGTTACCTGTTGAGGTTTTTATTGTAAAATAAAAATAAAATAGAGTGGTAAAGCGTATTTGCGCCTCTATATGAAGATATTTTCTTCATATAGAGGCTTTTTTAAGCCTGTTGCTGCTAAAAATACATTTATTTTACTATAGAATATTTTGTATTCACATAAAATTAAGAGAAAAAGGAGAGAAAAATATGACTAAAAAAACTTATTATATTACTACACCTATTTATTATCCATCTGCAAATCTTCATATAGGAAATACCTATACTACTGTAGCGGCAGATGCTCTTGCTAGATTCAAAAGACTTACTGGGTATGATGTCATGCTTTTAACTGGCACTGATGAGCACGGGCAGAAGATTCAAAGATTGGCAGAGGCCAAAGGAGTGAGCCCTAAAGAGTATGTAGATGAAATAGTGGCTGGTATCAAAGAACTGTGGAAAATGATGAATATAAGTTATGATAAGTTTATAAGGACTACAGAAGATTATCATGTAAAGGCAGTTCAAAAAATATTTAAGAAATTGTATGATCAGGGAGACATATATAAGGGAAAGTATGAAGGTTGGTACTGTACACCCTGTGAATCCTTCTGGACTGAAACTCAATTGGTAGATGGGAAATGCCCCGATTGTGGAAGACCTGTAGAAAAGACAAGTGAGGAAGCTTATTTTTTTAGAATGTCAAAATATGCTCCAAGGCTTATAGATTATATTAAAGCACATCCGGATTTTATACAGCCCGAATCCAGAAAAAACGAAATGATAAATAATTTTTTGAAACCTGGACTTCAGGATCTATGTGTCTCAAGAACATCTTTTGATTGGGGTGTACCTGTAACTTTTGATAAAAAACATGTAATATATGTTTGGATAGATGCACTGGCAAATTATATAACTGCATTGGGTTATGGCAGTGAAAATCAGGAATTATATAAAAAATACTGGCCGGCAGATGTGCATTTAGTGGGAAAAGATATACTGAGATTTCACACTATCTACTGGCCTATAATGCTCATGGCGTTAGGAGAACCTATTCCTAAAAAGGTATTTGGACATGGATGGCTTTTGGTAAATGGGGGAAAAATGTCTAAGTCTAAGGGGAATGTTGTGGATCCTGTAGTTTTAGTGAATAATTTTGGTACAGATGCTGTAAGATATTATCTTTTGAGAGAAATCCCATTTGGCGCCGACGGATTATTCAATAATGAGATATTTATAAATAAGATCAATTCAGATTTGGCTAATGATTTGGGAAATCTTTTATCCAGAACTTGTACTATGATAGAAAAATATTTTGATGGAATAATACCAGTGCCGTCAGAAAAGGAAGCTGTGGACAGTAAGCTTATAGATATAGCTCTTGATACACCTAAGAAAATGGAGAAAAATATGAATGATCTCAGGATACCTGATGCACTGGACAGCATATGGGAACTTGTAAGTGCGGCAAATAAATATATAGATGAGACTACACCTTGGATATTAGCTAAGGATGCAGATAAAAAGAACAGGCTGGGAACCGTACTTTATAATCTCTCTGAATCTTTGAGAATAATAGCAATCTGCATTTCACCATACCTTCCTGAAACCAGTGAAAAGATGTATAAACAGCTTAATGCAGACGTCGTTTCCTGGGACAGTATAGCGTCTTTTGATGGCACCAAAGCTGGAACTAGAATTCATAAAGGGGAGATTTTGTTCCCAAGGATAGATCTGGATAAAAAAATAGAGGAATTAAACGCATTAAAGCAGCAAAATTCTACAAATATACCTAAAGCAAAAGCCTGTAAGAAAGAAGTAAGTATAGATGATTTTGAAAAACTTGATTTGAGAGTGGCTAAAGTATTGAAATGTGAAGCTATAGAAGGATCAAATAAATTACTTAAATTTCAATTGGATTTAGGAAAAGAGAAACGACAGGTGGTTTCGGGAATAGCTAAATACTATAAACCGGAAGAACTTATTGGGAAAAATGTAGTTGTCGTAGCAAATCTGAAGCCTATAAAGTTAAAAGGCGAGATTTCACAGGGAATGATTTTGTCTGCAGCATCGGAAGATAATAAAAAGTTGTTTACCGTATCTGTTCCTGGAGAGCTTCCAGCAGGAAGTACAATAAGCTAAAACAAAATTTGATATTATAATCAGACAAAATACTATCAAAATTTATGGAAATTTGATAGTATTTTGTTGTAATTAAAATAAAGAGATTTGAATGTGAGGAGGGTAAAAATTGAATATAAGCATTTTTGATGCACATTCACATTATGATGATAAAGAATTTGATGAAGACAGAGATCAAGTCATAAAAGAGCTTAAAGATCACGATATAGTGGGAGTACTAAACTGTGGTTCTTCCATAGAGGGTTCTAGGTTCTCTGTAAAATTGACGAAAAAGTATGATATATTTTACGCAGCTGTTGGAATACACCCAGAGTATGCATACAAATTTAATGATGATACAATAAAAGAATTACGAGAACTGGCCAAAAATAAAAAAGTAAGGGCTATAGGAGAAATAGGTCTTGATTATTATTATAGAGAAAATCCATCGAGGGATGTACAAAAAGCTGTATTCATAAGACAGATGGAGCTGGCAAGAGAATTGAATTTGCCCGTAATTATACATGATAGGGAAGCTCATGAGGATACCCTGAATATAATAAAACAGTTTAAGGATGTTATCGGTGAGATCCATTGCTTTTCAGGAAGCGTTGAATTTGCAAGAGAGTGTTTGAAATCAGGGTATTATATAGGTTTTACGGGAGTAGTGACTTTTAAAAATGCAAAAAAAGTGATAAATGTAGCAAGGGAAGTACCAGTTGATAGGATTTTAGTTGAAACTGACTGCCCTTATATGACACCAGTTCCCTTTAGAGGTAAAAGAAATAGATCTGAGTATATCCAATTTATTATGAGTAAAATTGCAGAAATAAAAGAATTAGAAATAGAGGAAATAAGTAAAATAACAATTTCCAATACAAAGCACTTGCTTAATTTGTAATAATAGTGTAAAATAGGAAAGAGGTTTTAGCATTTTTTATTTAAATTGTATATTTTAGTAATTAAATTTGTAGTTATAACATAGTCTATATAAAAAACCACCAAAAGATAATAAAAACTGTGATTCAAATAAAAAACTATATGGGAGATTCTGGAATAGAGATCATTTTTATATTGCAATCATAAATAAGTATTTTATTTATAAGTTTTATGCATAGGATGCATTGATATTTTGAAAAACAGTTTTATACAGGGTGATATTTGACATGAATTTAGATTCCATTTATAATGGGATATGTCGCTTTTGCCCAGAGGAGGTATTTTTATGGTGGAGAAGTTTAAAGCTTGCTTGAAGAAATATTTTCCCCGTGGTCCTAGAATAGAATTTGTTATATCTATAAGTTTAGTAATTTTGGTTTTAGTAATGTTTAGTATAAAAAAAACGGTGACAATTTCAGTAGATGGTAAGAATATAAAGGCTGTTACATTCAGCCATAACTATGGAAAGGTTTTGACCAGTAATGGAATTAAAATAGGACCGAGGGATAAGGTAATACCTAGTCTAGACAGTGAAGTGAAAGATAAAAGTAAACTGATAATTAAAAGGGCAGTAAAAGTTGAAGTAGCAGTTGATGGTAAAAAATTAAGTATAGAGTCAGCAGAAGATAATGTTGAGAATTTGTTAGAAAATGAAAATATTAAAACCTCAAACATGGATAAAATATATCCGTCTAGAGAGCATGCTATTGTAAAAGGAATGAAAATAGTAGTGACTAGGGTCCAAATTAAGGAGCTGAGGGAAAGTAGACCGATAGAGTATGAAACAGTTTTGAAAAGTGATGCACAAGTTAAATACGGAGCTAAAAGGCTTTTACGAGAAGGACAAAAGGGTGAAAAAGAGATTACAACAAGGGTAATATATGAGGATGGTAAGGAGGTTTCCCGAAAGATAATAAGAGAAATTGTGAAAAAGGAGCCTGTGCAAAAAGTAGTGGCTATAGGCACATTAGCTAACAGTACTCTTTCAAGAGGGGGAAGTACTAATTATGCCAGACACATTAAAATGAGAGCAACTGCATATACTGCAGATTATCAAAGTACAGGTAAGAGACCTGGAGATCCGGCGTTTGGCATAACAGCTTCAGGAACTGTTGCAAAAAGAAGTATTGGCAATTATAGTTCTATAGCAGTTGATCCTAGAGTAATACCACTTGGTACAAGACTTTATGTAGAGGGCTATGGCTATGCCATAGCAGAAGATACAGGCGGAGCAATTAAAGGTAATAGAGTAGATCTATTTTTTAACTCAGGATCAGAAGCTATCAATTGGGGCGTGAAATGGGTTAATGTTTACGTAATTGGGTAGGAGCAGGCGCTCCTATTTTTTCTTTAAATAATTGATTTACCATAGGAGGAAAATATGATTAAAGAGATAATAGTAGTTGAAGGAAGGAATGATGTAAGGGCAGTTAAAAGGGCTGTAGATGCGGAGATTATAGCAGTAGGTGGATTTGGAATAAATAAAGAGGTTATAAATAGAATAAAGGAAGCTCAAAAAAGACAGGGAATTATAGTTTTAACTGATCCAGATTTTGCAGGAGAAAAGATAAGGAGGATAATATCAAAGAGGATTAAAGGAATAAAACATGCATATATATCTCAGAAGGATGGGGTAAAAAACGGAGATATTGGAGTGGAAAATGCACTTCCAGAAACAATAATAGATTCTCTAAAGAATGCAAAGTGTGAGCTCAAAGAAAAACATTGTGAATTTGATATAAATGATATGATATTTTTTGGACTTACAGGAGAACAGGATTCTAAGGAGAAAAGAGATATCTTAGGTAAAGAGCTTGGCATAGGGTACGGCAATACTTGTCAGTTTTTATTCAGGTTAAATAATTATGGAATAACAAAAGAAGAGTTTAAATTAGCTGTTAATAAAGTAAATAGAAGGATGAATAAGGTGAAGCAATATGAATAAGCTGTCTACAGAAAGTATAGTAAAAAAATACGGATTTAGATTTTCCAAAGCTTTAGGACAGAACTTTTTAATAGATACTTCAGTATTACAGGATATAGTAAATAGTGCAGAAATAGATAAAGGCGATGTAATTATAGAAATAGGTCCTGGAGTGGGAACTTTGACGAGAGAACTTTTAAAGTCTGCAAAAATGGTATATGCTATTGAATTGGATATGAATTTAATTCCTATTTTAAAAGAGGAATTAAAGGAATTCACCAATTTTCAATTAATACATAAAGATGTACTAAAGATGGATTTTTCTCAAATAATAAATGTTGAAGATAATATAAAGATTGTGGCAAATTTACCTTATTACGTAACTACACCTATTATTGCAAAAATGCTAAATGAAAACTACAATTTTAAGACTTTTACTATAATGATACAAAAGGAAGTAGGAGAAAGAATTGCAGCAAAACCTAGTTGTAAGGAATATGGAGCTTTGTCTATACTTGTTCAATATTATTGTGATGTTGAATTAATAAGAAAAGTGAGTCCTTCTTCTTTTATACCTAAACCTAAAGTGGATTCTATAATCATAAAATTAATTAAATTACACAAGCCCAGAGTTAATGTGAAAGATGAAAAGCTATTTTTTAAAGTTGTAAGATGTGCTTTTAATATGAGAAGGAAAACATTGTGGAATGCGGTAAAGCCGTTGAATATATCTAAAGAGTGTATGAAAGAGGCCTTTAATACAGCGGGAATTGATCCTAAAAGAAGGGGAGAGACATTGTCGCTGCAGGAATTTGGCAGGTTATCTGATTGTATACATGAAATATCCGAGAAATTATAATTAACAAAGCATGATTTTTGTATAGAAGTTAAAACTATTTGTTCACTTTTTGAAAGTTTCTTCATATATTATAATGAATATAATATATGGAGGTATAGGAAATTGGCACAAAAAAAGAGTTATAGTAGATACTTTATAATATTACAAGAAGATGAAAAAGGATACTCTTTAGCTTCTGATAAAATTGCTTCAGGATATGCAAAATTGGAGATGAAAAATAATAAGTGCAAAATATCCTATTATGTACAAAATCTCAAGAAAGAAAAAACACCCTATTACATGATGCTTATATGCAATAAAAAAGATATAAAAAATATAATTAAAATAGGTGAAATGAACATAGATGATTATGGAAGAGCGGATATATGTTATGAATATCCTATGGATGATGTGGCTGGCAGCGGCATATCTATGGATAAAGTATCAGGAGCTGCTATAGTCAGAATACTAGATAATAACATAATATCTGTAATGAGCGGATTTGCAAGCACAGAAATACCTCAATGGAAGAACTTTACAATGCTAGAAGATAGGAGTAAGAGCTCAAAAGAAGAAAGCGAAAAAGTTGAAGAATTGGAGACTATTGATACAGAAAAAATTGAAAAAAAGAGTGTATTTGATAAGTATGAAGAGAGTATAGAAAAAGCTAAGACAGATAGAGAAAATAAAATCAAAGAGGATGCAAAAGAAGAACATGCAGATAAAAAGGAAGAGAAGGCATCAGTAAAGGTCGAAAATCAAGTAGAAGAAAAACCATCCACGAAATCGGAAATAAAGAATGAGGAAAATAAATCAGAAGATGATAAAGAGAAAGTTGTTGAGGATACTTTTGAATCAAGAATTAAAAAAGATCTAGAAATGAAAAATGAGTCTGTAGAAGAAGATAATTCTATATACGTAGATGATTCTGTGACTGAGTCCTATAAAAAGGCAGAGATAAATAGGCATAAATGCAAAAAAATAAAAGGAATAAGTCAACCTGGTAATTATCCTCAGGGACCAGAAGGGGACTTTTTTAATAACCTTATGAATGGATTTAAGGAAATTAAAAATATAAGTAAAGAATTAAAAAGATGCAAGTGGTATAAAGTACCTGTGAGTTCTATGGAAGATATGTATAATATGAACGATTATAATAAATATGCCCTAATATATTATCCTATGATAAGTTATTATCCCTATGTAAAAAAGCACTGCCATTATTTATCAGGATATAAATGTGATAAAAAAGGTAGAGTGAAATATCTGGTGTATGGAATTTTAGGTACTAAGGATAAAAGAGATCAGCCTTATGGAGGTAAATCCGGGTTTGTTACATGGGTGTCTTTAAAGGATAAAAATAAAGTGGGATATTGGCTAATGTTTTATGACTTTAAAACAAATACAGTAGTAATACCTGTAAGAAAATAGTACTGGGTATTATTTATGAAAGTGCTATTCATAAATAAAAGAAAACTTGGAGTTACAATAATTATAATAGGGCTTATGACAATTCTCTTTGGGCTTGAGAAAAATTTTGATGTGAAATTAAAATTTACAGCTTTAATGCAAAATGACATAAAATCATTAACTCAGTACAGCGGGTTGAAAAATAGATTAAAATATAAATTACCTTCTAATTGGGATTGTAGAGTTCAGGATATATTTGGAGATGAGATAGTATACCACAGTAATTTTAAAAGCGCTGATGGCAAGATAAATGGTTTTGTCCAGGTTTGGAATTTAAAGGGAAATTTAAAAATATTCCTGCAAAATAGTAGAAGCATATCTGAAAAACAGAATTTATATAAAAGTTATAATATGAGTAGGATTAATATAAATGGCAGAAATGGTTATTTAGTTGAGTATATTATTACAAAAGAAATTGGAGATAGTTACAGGGGTATAGAATATTTTATAGAAGAGGGAAAACAATTTTGCAGATTTTCTTTTTTTGTAAAAGATATGGATTTTAAAGAAAACATGCCCACTATATTTGAAACCATTGTGAAAACTCTAGAGTATAAATGAAAAAATATATATTATCCCTTTCAGGTTTAATTGCGTGAAAGGGGATTTTTTTGTTACAAATATGCTATAATATTCATAGATTTTCAGCATGAAATAGCATAATTAATTAGGTCAATAAACGAAATTTGACCGTAAAAATTGATAACATTTAATAGCAGGTGAGTAAATTGCAGCAGAAAATTAAAAAGGGATTGAGTGTATTTTTAGTATTGATTACTTTGATGACATCTATTTTATTGAGTGGCTGCGATAAAATAGATGAGCTAGAAGTTAAGGCTGGCTTAAAAAATTCGGATTTTGAGTACATAAGAGAGGGAAAAGTTGATAAAATAGTTATTCAGAATATAAGGGATCAGGGATTTAAATTTGTGGTTACTGATCAGAATGCAATTAAAGATCTATATGATATATTGTCTTCGGGTAAAAAGGTATCAAGGAAATCTTCATTGCAGCCAGATTATATATTTGAGATATATGAAGGGAATAATAAAATTCATAAATTTAATTATATAGCGGGTCTTGATAAAAAAGATTTTGGAAATCTTTATAGTAACAATCAAATATATATTGTATCAAAAAGGATAGATAATGATATGATCAACAATTTTTGGAATATAAGAATGCCTCCAAATAATTTTAAACAGGTTTATTATGGATCAATAATGAACACTTTAAATGAATATTTTAGAGACAAAGATAAAAATAAAAAGATAGGAATAAATTTTAGAGATGACATAGATGGATCCAGGTTTATACTATCTACAGAGGTAGAAGAATTTAAGTCGGATCTCAATGATAAATTTAAAAATGCCGGTATTGGTAATAACAATAAGGATAAATACGATATATGGGTTACAATAAAGACTGAAGGATATAAATCTACACTGTACAAGGCGACTATTACATTTTGGGATAAGAAAAATAAGAGTGAAAAAATTTATTATATATATGACACCTACAGCGGTGCCGGATGGGACATAAAAGTGTATAAAAATGAACCTGAGAATTTTTAAATTGTAGGAGGAAAAAAATGAGTAATTGTGATAACTGTTCAAGTAGAGCAGCATGCGGTAAAAATCAAGATGAGTGTAATTTTATATTGCCAAAATATGGCGGTATAAAGCATATAATAGGTATTATGAGTGGAAAGGGTGGAGTTGGAAAGTCTACAGTCACAGGAATACTAGCTGTAAAATTAAAGGCTGCAGGCTACAAAGTAGGAGTACTTGATGGTGATATAACAGGACCATCTATGCCCAGGTTTTTTGGAATAAATGATAAAAGAGCAGATATAATTCAAATTGATGAAGAACAGCAGGTAAAATTTCTACCCGTAGAAACCTCTTTTGGAATAAAGGTAATTTCTTTAAATCTTTTAACAGAGAAGGAGGAACAGCCCGTTATCTGGAGAGGACCTATGATAGCAGGAGTTTTAAAACAAATGTATTCTGATACAGAATGGGGAGAATTAGATTATCTTCTCATAGATATGCCGCCTGGGACAGGAGATGTAGCACTTACTATAATGCAGGAATTCCCACTAGAAGGAGTAGTTATAGTGTCTACTCCTCAGGATATGGTATCCATGATAGTAAAAAAAGTAGTCATAATGGCAGAGGAAATGGATGTAAATGTTATAGGAGTAGTGGAGAATATGTCTTATGTTAAGTGCAGTAACTGTGGAGAAAAAATAAAACTATTTAGTAAAAAATCCGCAGAAGAACAGGCTCAATATCTTGGCTTGAAACTATTAGAGGAAATGCCTGTAAATTCTGAGTTAGTAGAGAGCATGGAAAATGGGAAAGTGGAAAGCTACATAGGCAATTCTCATGATTACAATGATTTGTTGGATAATCTTATAGCTCTATCAAAATAATTCAAACGTGGATATAATAAATTAGTTTTATGGCAATAATACAGATGAAAATTATTTTATTATTACATTATGTATTAAATTTATAAAAAGAGAGGTGAAAGTCCTGTTGTCCAACAGGAGATATTATGAAAGCGGTAGTTGATAAAGATGTCTGTATAAGTTGTGGACTATGTCCAAGTACATGTCCTGAAGTATTTGAAATGGATGAAGATGGTAAAGCAGTTGCAATTACAGGCGAAGTACCGGAAGAGTCTCAAGGCTCGGCAAAAGAAGCTGAGGAAAATTGTCCTGTTTCTGCCATTACTGTAGAATAAAAAAGTATATTGAATTGATTTTGAATCAAATAGGGAAGTGCGTTCTGAAAAAGCTTAATGGGTTTAGTCAGAACGCATTTTTGTATAATATTTTTTTAGGAAAAATTAAAATATATTCATGAGTGAAGTATTTCCAAACTTATCATTTAACTTAGATGTAAAATTTGGATTTATATTTACAGTATCTCCTATTTTTATGCTGGCAGGTAAATGAGAGATACCTATATCGGCAGTTGATCCATCTTGAAAACTTATAAGTGCTTCTGTAACATTTAAATCTATTATTTTACCAATCATATAGATTCCTCCTATAAAATTGAGTTTTTATTAGTTTTATCATTATTTTGATTCTTATTCCTAAAATTTAAAAATTGATTTTTTATATGTGGTATAGTATAATAAACCAGGTAGATATACAAGATATAGTGGTCAGGAGGAACAATATATGCTACATGTTGTGAAAAGAGATGGAAGGAAAGTTGACTTTGACTCTGTCAAAATCACCAATGCAATAAAAGGTGCTTCTGAAGAGATAGGGTATGAGTTGAAAGAGAGCGAATTTATTGATTTAACTCAGAAAGTTATACAGTGTTTGGAAAAGTTAAATTTGAAAGAAATAAATGTAGAGGATATACAAAATATAGTTGAAGAAGTGCTTTTAAAAAGGGGATATTTGAAGATAGGATTATCCTACTCAAATTATAGAAAAGAGAGAAATAATATAAGAGAGATAAAATCCGATCTTATGAAAGCCATTGACAAAATAGGAATTCAGACAGATAGGGATAATGCTAACGTAGGAAATAATTTTAGTGCCAAGCTTTTGAGAATAGCAAGTGAGTCCAATAAGTGGCACAATTTAGCTACTATGCCAAAGTATCTGGCTAAATTACATGAAAATGGAGATATATATTATCATGATTTGGATTCTTATAATCTGACTGTAAATTGTCTTCATATACCGACTAAAAAAATGCTTTTAGAAGGCTTTAATACAGGATATGGGAATATAAGATCGCCTAAGAGAATAGAATCTGCTGCAGAACTTTCCTGCATACTCTTGCAGTCATCACAAAATGATATGTTTGGGGGACAGTCTCATCCGGATTTTGACAATGACATGGCTGTTTTTGTTGAACCCACTAGAAAAGAGATAATTGAAGATCTAAGGGCAGTGGGAGTGGAAGAGAATAAAATAGCTAAAATTTTGAATAAGAAATTAAGGCGAAGTATAGAACAGGCCATGCAGGGAATAATTTATAATTTAAATACAATGCATTCAAGAGCTGGTTCACAGGTGCCTTTTAGTTCTATAAATATAGGTATACCAAGATCAGAAGATGCGGCTTTAGTCTGTGAAATATTTTTACTTGAATATGAGAAGGGACTTGGGAAAGGCGAGCAGCCCATATTTCCGAATATAATATTCAGAGTCAAAAAGGGTGTAAATAAAAATGAGGAAGATCCATACTACTATTTATTTAGCATAGCTTGTAGAGTGGCCTCAAAAAGAATGAATCCAACTTTCATGAATTTAGATGCGGATTTTAACAAGACTTATTATGACAAGGGAATTATACCTGCTACTATGGGATGCCGGACTTACGTTTGCTCTAATGTAAATGGAGAACCAGGCCCGGAGGGAAGAGGAAATATAGCTCCAGTTACTATTAATTTGCCCCGCATTGGCATTATTTCTAAAGGTAATATAAATAAATTTTTTGAACTGTTGAATAAAAGACTTGAGCTTTCCAGGCAGTCTCTCATGCATAGGTACAGCATATTAAAAAGATTGAAGGTCAGAGATTTACCTTTTGTAGCCGGACAAAAACTTATGAGGGGTGCTGAGAATTTAGAAAGCGATGATTCCATAGAGCCGATATTGAAACAGGGCACCTGGGCAATAGGTTTCATTGGTCTTGCAGAAACGTTGGTGGCATTGACCGGGAAGCACCATGGTCAGGATGAAAATTCAAGAGAACTCGGGATAAGAATAATTTCTCATATCAGAAATTATACTGATAGGCTTACAGAAGAAACTCATTTAAATTGGAGTTGTTATGCCACCCCTGCAGAAGGTCTAAGCGGGAAATTTATAATTCACGATAAGAAAATATTTGGTGAAATACCGGGAGTTACAGATAAGAATTACTATACTAATTCTTATCACATTCCTGTGGGATTTCCAATATCTATAAAGGATAAAATTGATATTGAAGCTCCTTACCATAAATTGTGTAATGGCGGACATATAAGTTATGTGGAAATAGACGATTATCCATCAGAAGAAGTGGTAAAAAATATAATTAATTATGCCTACGATAACACGAATATGAGCTACATAGGGATAAATTTTCATATAAGATATTGTAAAGAATGTGGTACTTATTTGCAAGGCGAAGAAGTATGTCCTAAATGCGGCAGTAGTAATATACAGGGAATATCCAGAGTAACGGGATATTTATCACTGGACGAGAGATTTGGAGAAGGAAAGGCCGCAGAAAGAGCAGATAGAGTATCTCATAGGAATAATGAACTTATATATTCTTAAATCATCATCTATGGGGGTAAATTTTAATGGTAAGAAAAAAAATTAGATTGGCAGGTATTGTATATGAAAGTTTGGTCAATGGCCCCGGGATGAGAAGGGTGTTTTTTGCTCAAGGATGCAGACATAATTGCAGAGGATGTTTTAATCCTTCCACACATGATTTTAATGGGGGAGAGCTTAGAGATACAGATGAATTGATTGAACAGATAAAGGGTAATCCGCTGATAACTGGAATTACATTTTCAGGAGGCGATCCCTTTGAACAGGCAGAAGAATTTTCCTATATGGCAGATAAAATTAAAGCATTGGGTTTGAATATATGGTGTTATACAGGATATACTTTTGAGTATATCCTGTATAACACTCAAAATGAATATTGGCAAAGTCTGATAAATGACATAGACGTATTGGTTGATGGAAAATTTGAAGAAAATAAGAAGGACTGCAGATTAAAATTCAAAGGTTCAAGCAATCAGAGAATTATTGATGTAAAAAAAAGTCTAAAAACTCACAAGGTTGTAGAGATATTTTATAATTAAAAGTAGTACTATTGTGATTTTAGTTGAAAGGATCCAATTAAATATATTATAATACTTCTAGTAGGGAGTTGATAATGTGAAAGATAATTTGGGAATTGAAGTGTGCTCCTGTACTGAACTTCATGAAGACTGTATAAAGTGCGTTAAAGAGAGTATGCTGGATGAAAAAGTCTTTAGGGATCTCTCCGGTCTCTTTAAAGTGTTAGGTGATTTCACAAGAATTAAAATAATATATGCACTGTTTAAGAAAGAACTGTGTGTATGTGATATAGCAGAGATACTTCAAATGAGCCAATCCGCTATATCACATCAACTTAGAATTTTAAAGACAGCTCGACTAGTTAAATTTAGGAGAGATGGTAAATCTGTATATTATTCATTGGATGATGAACATATAAATAGGCTGTTTAATGCAGGATTAGAGCACGTAGAGCACAATTAATATTTTGATGGATATCAATGTTGGTGCTTGTTTGGCAATTATTTAAAATCAAGTATTTTAACTGAATTGTATTCTTGTAAATTATTTTCTATAATTAAAGTGTTGTTCTTAACTCTTTCTGCATTTCTTGCGTATTTAAGGAATTTTTCTAGACCATCTAATTCGAAAGTTAAAGGGGAAGTCTTATAATGCATTGGAATTACTATGTGGCTGTTAATGGATTTAGCAAGTGCTGCAGCTTCTTTACCATCTATAGTAAAATTGCCGCCTACCGGAATAAATAATACATCTATGCTTCCTAATTCTTCTACTTTATCCCTAGACAATACGTATCCAATATCTCCTAAATGGCATATTCGATAGCCGTCCATTTCTATTATAAATATTATGTTTTTTCCACGTTTTGCTCCATTGACCTTATCGTGATAAGAAGGTATACCAATAATTGGTATGCCGCATAGGTTAAAAGAACCCGGCTTGTTTATAATATGGCTGTATTCTATATTTTTCGTATAATTATGATCAAAATGACTGTGACTTATTGTGATTAAATCCACCTTACCACGAAATACCTTATACCCTACAGTTTCATCAAAAGGATCTGTTAGAAGCTTGTGACCCATTGAATCTTCCAATAAAAAACTAGAATGACCTAACCATTTTATTTTCATAAAAACATCTCCTCAATGAAAAAATTTTTTATATTTATAATATTATATCATTATTATGATC
>NZ_FXYI02000070.1:0-16662 GCF_900184915.1 Clostridium sp. HV4-5-A1G
ATATAAGATATATTTTAATATTACTTATTATAATATCATAAGAAACCTGTTGTTCAAAATGTATTCACATTTTTTGTGGATTAAAAATAATATTTATAAAAAACTGCAGTGACAAAATCTAACTGCAGTTTTCATAAGCATTGACAAAATCAATCAACTATATTTCCGGGACTAAGAATTCCATTTGGATCAAACGTCTTCTTTATTCCCTCCATGATTTGAATCTCCCGTTCACTAAACTGAATGCCTAAATGTTTCTTTTTTGTTTTTCCGGTCCCATGTTCTGCTGTTATTGTACCGCCGTACTTTATTGCCGTCTTATATATTTCCACCATTAACTCTTCATAATAGGAAGGTATCTTGCCATTTTCACCCATGATGAAATTATGAATATTTCCATCGGCAATATGCCCCAGAGATACTATGTCATTATTATATTTTTTAGCCAATGCAGCTATGTCATCAAAGAAATCCGGTACACTTGAAGGAGGAACAGCTGTATCAAGTACATCTGCCAATACTTCCTTATAAGAATCATAGGCAGCACTTCTTATCTCCAGGATATTCCTCTGTTCCTTTGCAGTTTCTGCTATAATGCTGTTAACTGCATTGTGTTTTTTACATATATCAACAATCTTTTCACTGTTTGAATACAGTTCATCTTCGGTGTGTTCATCCAGCACAAACATCAAATCTATGGAACCTTCGGCAGCAGGCCAGGTAGTACCAAGCTTTTTTGCAGTCTTTACAGCAGCTGCCCTATCCATATACTCTACCGCCAGCGGTAAAATACCTTCCTGAAGTATTTCCGGTACTGCATCACAGGCTTCTCTCCTGTTATTAAATGAAACCAGAAGTGTACCAGAATACTTATTTACAGGGTAGAGTTTCAAAGTCGCCTTCGTAATGATTCCAAGAGTTCCTTCACTGCCAATCACCATATGAAGCAAATCATAACCCGCATTATTTTTTATGAGCTTACCACCAAGTGTAACTATTTCACCTGTCGGAAGAACAACTTCCAGTGCCTTTACGTGATTTCTCATGATTCCATGTCTCACAGCCTTTGAACCTCCAGCATTTGCAGCAACCATTCCTCCTATTTGTGCCCCTTCATCCCCTGGATGTATAGGGAAAAACAATTTACTGTTTTTACTTAAGAATTCCAGCAGACTACCTAAAGTAACTCCTGATTCAACAGTTATCATTAAATTCTTTTCATCTAGTTCAACAATACTGTTGAGCCTTTCAAGTGATAAAACAATACTCGGTTTTATAGGTATAGTTCCAGCACACACTCCTGTAGCTCCACCTCTGACAGCCACAGGCATCAAAACCTCATTGGCATATTTTAATATTTGAGATATTTCTCCCGGCGAACCAGGTTTAACTACTACACAATCTTTTGACGCCTCTGGTCTCAATAAAGGTTCTGTCTCATCATAAAGATAACTTTGCATTTTAGATAGTTCATCTACAACCCAATCTTCTCCTACAATTTGCCTTAAATTTTCAATCACTTTGTTTTTCAACTCTATTGCCCCCTATTTTAATGAATCATTCAATTAAATTATATTCCTTAAAAATTCCCATATACTTCAATGCTTGTACAATTTATATAGGTTTTAAATCGCAAATTTATGTAAACGTTATACATATAAAATATACACTATCAATATTTTACATATATTCGCTAAAAGTTAGTTTACTACAAATTTTTGGCAATGTCAATAAATATTATAAACATTCAGAAATTTCGTATTTGACCCATGGCGTATTTTTAAAATATCCGTAGATATTCACATATATTTTATTGCAATAAGGTTATCAGGCATATTTAAATTTTGAATTTATGACAATTTCATTTTATAATAGATTTTATATACAGGTGAAGATAGAAAAAAGTAATAAATAGTATCATAAAGAGAAGCAGTGGTTGGTGTAAACTGTTTGATATAATTTATGAAATACATTCTTGAACCGCAGGCTGAAATTTCTAATAACTAGTAGGCTGAGCCGTTTAACTTGCGTTAAGAGTAAGAGATAAACAATAATTTGTTTCTGAAATAGGGTGGTACCACGATTAAGCTTCGTCCCTTAATCGCAGGTGCTTTTTTTATTACCACCTTGAAAATTTCAGAAATTCACTTTATTGCTTAACTAGGGTGGTACCACGACTGCTTCGTCCCTTGGCCAGGGGCGTTTTTTTATTGTTCAATTATAAATGAACAGCTGACAATGCACAATTTAATTAAACTACAAAACTTTAGAATTCGATATTTGAATTTATATTAAGAGGGGGTCATAAAATGAATATATCGCTGATAATCATAATTCTATATATATCAATGCTGTTTATAATAAGTTTTTTTGCTAGAAAAAAGGCTCTAAAAGGGGGAGAAAGTTATACTCTTGCAGGAAGACAGCTAACTACTCCCCTTGTAACCTGTTCACTAATAGGTCTTGCCATAGGTGGAGCCTCTACCATAGGTGTTGCAGAACAAGCTTATGACATAGGTCTATCTGCAGGCTGGTATAACGTGGCCTGGGGTACTGGAGCCATTTTGATGGGATTCCTAACAGCGGGAAAATACAGAGAGTTCAATGTAGCCACTGTCCCTGAATTATTTGGAAAATTCTATGATGAAAAGGGAAGAATTGTCTGTGTTATATGTCAGATAATTATTCTCGTAGTAATTGTATCCCTTCAATACATTGCAGGAGGATCCATTTTATCTTCACTGCTTCCTGAAGTATTCACATTGAAAACAGGTATGGTAGTTAGCGCCTGTGTATTTATAGGAATAACCTTCATAGGAGGAATGTGGTCTGCAGGATTATGTAATATGTTTAATGTTCCCATAAAATATACGGGAATTATACTATGCACCCTGCTGGCAGTAGCTTCCAGAGGAGGATTTGAAAATATAAAATTACAGCTTCCTCAAAATATACACTATTTCAGTCCTGTAGAGGGTACTGGCATATGGATAATTTTAAGCTGGTTTCTCATTATGATCACACAGGTTATGTCCATGCAAGGGCCTGTACAATTAGCTTTTGCCGCCAGGGATTCAAAAACCGCAAAAAGAGGATTTATAATAGCAGGGCTTCTCATGATTCCAATAGGATTTTTATGTGCTTTAATAGGCATAGCAGCTAAAACTTCTTTTCCCAATGTAAGTGCAACTCTGGCTCTACCTAAAATGATACTGTCTCTAAATCCCATAGCTGCAGGTTTGACTTTGGCAGCTCTCTGGGCCGCAGATGTATCTACTGCTTGTAATTTACTTTTGGGGGCATCTACGTTGTTTACCCAGGATATATACAAATCCTTTATAAATCCAAGAATAAAAAGTGAAAAGCTCATAGTAATGAACAAGACATTTGTAGTTTTAATAGGTATATTGACATTTATATTAGCTTTGTCCATGTCAGGCATATTAAAAACTATATCGATAGGTTTAAGTCTCTGTACAGCCTTTACCATAGTATTTTTATTTACCATATTCATGCCAAGTCTATGTAGAAAGAGTTCCGCTTTTTATACTACTTTAACAGGTATTATAGTGTTATTATTATGGGAAGCTATACCTTCTTTTAGAATTTTTCCACATGTAATATTTATGGAATGGCTGACTTGCCTCTGCGCTTTTCTGTTAATATCCATATTGGACAAAAGGACTATATATGTAAATACTAAATCTGAATCGGTCGGAAATATCATGTAATTTAAACTGAAATAAAAGCTGCAGTAAAATCTATTTATCTGCAGCTTTATTTTATCACAGAGATTAGGCTTACATAAATCCAATAATTACTTGTTCAAAGATATCAATCCATTATAGTTCCTGGGTTAAGAATTCCATTTGGATCAAATGCATTTTTTATATTTTTCATAATTTCAATTTCCCTTTCAGTAAACTGAAGGGACATATGCTTCTTTCTCGTCTTTCCAGTACCATGCTCTGCAGTTACTGTACCTCCATACTTTAAGGCAGTTTTATACATCTTTTCTTTTAATTCCTCGTAGTAAGAAGGCAATTTGCCATTTTCACCCATGATAAAATTATGAATATTTCCATCGGCAATATGTCCTAAAGACACGATATTATTGTTATATTTTTCAGCAAGAGCTGCTATATCATCAAAGAACTCGGGAACCGTTGATGGAGGCACTGCTATATCAAGTGCATCCGATATATTATCCTTATAAGGCCCATAGGCATTGCTCCTTATTTCAAGAATATTTCTCTGCTCCTTTGCAGTCTCAGCTATAATACTATCCACCGAATTGTATTTTTCACATATCTCTACAATCTTTTCACTATTGGAGTACAATCCATCTTCTGTAGGCTCATCCAACATGAATATCAGATCCACAGAACCCCCATTGTCTGCAGGCCATTTGCTGCCAAGCTGCTGTGCAGCTTTTTCCGCCACAATCCTATCCATATATTCCACCGCCAGCGGAGTAATGCCATCCTGCAGTATTTTAGGAACTGAATCGCAGGCTTCCCTTCTCGTATTAAAGGAAACTACAAGAGTGCCCGTATACTTGTTTTTGGCATAGAGTTTCAAAGTGGCCTTTGTAATGATTCCCAGCGTTCCCTCACTTCCAATCATCATGTGGAGCAGATCATAGCCCATATTGTTTTTTATAAGCTTTCCTCCAAGGTTAACTATTTCACCTGTTGGAAGGACTACTTCCAGTGCTTTCACGTGATTTCTCATGATTCCATGCTTTACGGCTTTCGTCCCACCGGCATTTGTGGCAACCATCCCACCTATTTGTGCCCCCTCATCTCCTGGGTGTATAGGGAAGAACAATTTGCTTTCACTTCCCAGCACCTCCAACAGATCTGCCAAAGTTACCCCTGCTTCAACAGTTATCATCAGATTCTTTTCATCCAGCTCAACAACCTTATTGAGCCTTTCAAGAGACAGAACTATTCCCGGCTTTATCGGTATGGCTCCACCTACAACTCCTGTACCTCCTCCTCTTGTAGTAACAGGAATCAGGTTCTTGTTGGCATATTTTAATATTTCAGATATTTCTTCCGGCGAACCGGGTTTAACTACCACAGAATCTTCTGATGCCTCCGGCCTCAACAGCGGTTCAGTTTCATCATATAGATAACCCTGCATCTTAGACAAGTCATCCAACACCCAGTCCTCTCCTACAATTTGCACTAAACTTTCAATTATTTCATCTTTCAATGTTATTGCCCCCTTTTTATGAATTGTCAAACTGTATGCTTATTTTTTATTTCATCAATCAATTCAGGTATTATTTTATACATATCTTCTACTATTCCATAATCCGCTACGTTGAATATAGGAGCAGATGGATCCGTATTGATTGCCACTATAAACTCCGATTCCTTCATACCCGCCAGATGCTGCGGTGCTCCTGAAATTCCACAGGCTATATATATTTTAGGTTTTACTCTGTTTCCGCTGTATCCTACCTGAAAATCTTTTGAAATAAACCCATCATCTACAACACTTCTGCTTGCACCAACTAATCCTCCAAGCAAATCTGCCAATTCTTTAATCATCTGGAAATCTTCAGCTTTCTTCAGTCCCTTGCCTGCTGCTACTATTACGCTGGCATCTGAAATATTTACTTCTTGCTGCTTCAATTCACTTATGACTTTTACCAGTTGGTTTTGCGGTTTTACTGCAGCTACTTTGATAATTTCCCCTTTATTTTGCTCATCTCTTTGTGCTTCATCAAATTCCTTGTACCTTACTGTAGACATCTGGGGATAAGTATCTGTCTTTATGTGGGCCAATATGTTTTCACTAAATGCAGGTCTTATTTGAATTAATTTTCCATCTTCGTCTATTTCAAGGCCTGTACAATCCGCTGTAAGACCTGTATTCAACGCTGCTGCCAGCCTTGGTGCCAGAGATCTTCCAAGGCTGGTGGCTCCTATAAGGAAAATTTCAGGTTTGATTTTAGATATAATCTGTTCCAGATTTATTTTATAAACAAGCTCTTCAGGCTCATCAAATACATCATCTTCTACATAAAAAACTTTATCGGCACCCCTGTATATCAGTTCTCCTGCTTTTATACCACTAGGCCCCAAAAGCACACTGTATACCGGAACATTCAATTTATCTGCAAGCTCCCCGGCCTTTCCGAGAAGCTCATAACTTACCTTGTGGATATTGCCTTTCTTCTGCTCTGCAAATACCAATATACCTTTATACTCTTTCTCCATATTATCAATCCACCACCTTTTTTTCTTCAAATATGTCAACAAGCTTCTCTACTGCTTGAGAAATATTTTCCCTGTATATTTTCCCTTCCCTTTTTGCCGTTTGGGGAACCTCAATTTTTTTAACCTTCGTAGGAGAACCCTTAAGTCCCACTTTGTCTGCGCCCAGATTTTCCTCTAAATCCTTAAAGGTCATAACTTCTATTTCAGCCTTTCTGGCCTTCATCTTGTTCTTAAAAGATGGAAGTCTCGGTACGTTTATATCTTTTGTCACCGTAATAAGCGCGGGTAGTTTTATACTTTTTAAATAAGTTCCCTCCCATATTTCAGAGCAAACCTTGATTTCACTTTCACTTATCTCCTGGATTTTGCTTATATAGCTCCCATGAGGAATATTTAAAAATTCCGCTATTTCAGGTCCAACTTGCCCCGTATCGCCGTCTACTGTCTTTTCACCGGCAATTATAAGATCATATGCACCTATCTTCTCAATTGTACTGGACAATATAGTAGATGTAGCCCTAGTATCTGAGCCTCCAAATTTTATATCACTTACAAGCACTCCCCTCGTAGCTCCTCTTGCAATACACTCCTTCAATGCATCCTTTGCACTTGGCGGCCCCATACTTACAGCTGTTATAGTTGAATCAATCTTTTCACCTATCTGTACTGCCGCTTCCAGAGCATTCAAATCAAAAGGATTAATTTCTGTACCAGCAGATTTACGATCCACCACTCCCCTTTCACTGTCAAATTTTACTTTCTCCATATCCGGTACTTGTTTAACCAAAACTACAATATTCATACAACAGCCTCCATTTCTCTTATAATTTTAACAGTGCTGCAACCAGTACATTATATATGTATGTAAACTGTTCCATTAACATGCTGTTTGCAAATTTTATTAATTTAAAAATAAAAAAGTAGCTCTTTTTCGCTGGGGCGAAAAAGAGCTACCGCGGTACCACCCAATTTTATGCTCAATTGATGTAACGATTTATACAAAAACCGGCTCAGCTTACTAACTATATCTACATTCAGCCTGCAGCTCCTGGATGAGTTTCAATATGTGTATTTACAGGTTCCCACCTAATTCCCGTTCTCTTCAAATATCTTCATATTTACTTTGTCCTATCAAAGCTTTTGTGTTTTTTATTTGTTGAGTTATAGTTTACTATACATTTTTACCAATGTCAATAAATGCTGCAATAAAAATTCAGTTCAAAAACATAAAAAGTGAGTATTTTGCCGTTTCTCATTATCAGGTTTTACCTTTTCTGTGACTATTATATTTGCTTGTCTAAATTCCAACTATCCAGTAAGTTAAGTTTTAACAATTACCAAATAATCATATATTGCACACTACTTTACTCACTCCAATTCCAATTGCATTAGGGCCGACATGACATCCTATACTAAATGCTAAGGGATCATAAGTAACCTGTATATTATCAAAAGCAGCAGATACTTCATTTTTCCATTTTACTGCCATCTCATCATCTAAGAAACTTCCAGCAGCCCCTATTTTTATTCTTAAAGTACTCGGACCCCCAAAACGAAGATTAATATCATCTTTTATTGCCTCTATCATTTTCTTTTTACATTTATTCATTCCTCTGGTTACTGAAAAGGCATCTAATTTGCCTCCTTGAATAGTTAAAACAGGCTTTATATTTAAAACGGAACCCACAGCTGCACCTGCAGGAGTTACTCGTCCTCCCTTTTTCAAATACTCCAATGTATCCACTGCAATATATATACTGGATTCATAAGCATTTTTCTCTAAGATTCTTTTTATATCAAAGGCCGAGTAATTGTTTCTGGATAGGCTTACAGCTTCCATAACCGAGTGCTTTTGTGTAACAGATATTCTATGATTATCTACTACCTCCACACGTCCTTTATATTCCAATGCCAAACTCAAAGCAGTATGACAAGAACTGCTTAATCCGCTGGACATAGGTATATATACAATCTCATCATATCCATCGTTTAAAATAGATTCCCATAAATTTACAACATTTCCTGGAGATGGCTGTGATGTTGAAACATTTTTTCCTGATATAAGGCTATTATAAAATAATTCCTTAGTAATATTTTTTCCTTCAAAATAAATATCATCCTCAATAATGATAGGCATGGGAAGAATATAAATGCCCCATTCTTTTGCTTCACGTTCAGATATTCCACTATTACTATCAGTTACAACAGCTATATTCATTTAGTAGCTTTACTCCTTATTATGACAAATTTAGGTTTATTAAAGGTAACCTATAACCCAAAATCTTCGGTTATATTTTCTAAAATGCAAATACATTAGAATGCTCATTCTGAGCATAAGTATATCTCTACGTAAAAAATTACTGTTTTTTAACCTAAGTCATATAAACATTTTATCATTTTATGCTGAGATTTACAAAAGTCTCTTACAAAAATTTTTAACTGTGTAATCTTATTTATTTTATACTAAAATGGATCTTTTGCCAATATTATCATTGAATTGGTCTTAAAAACTTGAGTTCCTACATACATTAATGATATAATAAAAACTATTAGTAAGTTTTGAATTAAATTTCAAGGCTTAATAACCATTTTAAGGGGGAAAATAAATTGAATAAAAAAACCTTATCTGTTATTATGAGTCTTGTATTAACCGTAATGACGTGCGGAAACGTTTTTGCTATATCTTCTACAGCAAATACGTCAGACGAATTAAAACAAGCTCAATATAACAAAAGGCAATTGGAAGCAAAGGTGGGAGATTTAAATAATCAAATCAATGGCGTAATACAAAAAATTGATGAAAATAAAAAAGATATGAATAGAATCGCCAATAATATCAAAAACACACAGGTTAAATTGAAAATTGCCAAAAATAATTCCCAATTACAAAATGATCTCTTCAAAAAAAGAGTACGAGCCATGTACATAAATGGCACCAATGGATATCTAGAGATCATATTGTCTTCCAAAGATTTAAGTGACTTTTTATCTAGAATTGATACTATTACAAGAGTTATAAAGTTTGATAATGGTATTATTGCTAAACTAAAAAAGAATGAACTAGCTATAGAAATGGAAAAGAAAACTTTAAATACTGAAAACAACAGGTTGCAGTCTTTAAGAGCAAACAATGAGGTTATCTTATCTAAATTAAGTAATGACATAAGCCAGCAAAAGCAGCTGCTTTCTAAAGCAACTGAAAGAGAACAAACACTATTGGCTGAACAAAATTCTCAAAATGCACAAACTTCTTATTATACTGCCATGGCTGGTACTAATGGCGGAAATCAAACCTTGTCCCGTGGAGGATCCTATTCTTATTCTAGAGTCTTCTCCATGCAGGCAACTGCTTACTGTGACAACGGTTATACAGCTTCTGGAAGACCTACTAGAAGAGATGCCGGCGGCTACAGCACTATTGCTGTAGATCCTAGAGTTATACCTCTTGGCTCCAGAGTTTATGTAGAGGGATATGGGTATGCTATTGCAGCAGACATCGGTGGAGCCATTAGGGGAAATAGAATAGATTTGTTCGTACCCTCCCAAGCTGAAGCCCAAAGTTGGGGAAGAAGATCTGTAAATGTATATGTGCTTAATTAACCACATTGCTGAATTTCAAAAACTGCATGCCTTTTATAAAAAGCATGCAGTTTTTTTATAGATATTTATCGCCTACTTTATTCATAATATTCTGTATTACTATTTACATGGATCTTCTCACTTCCATTTTCAGCATAATCATTTTAACATGTTAAGTATAATGTACTTATAAAGTTCCGGAATTACATTAAAAGAATAGGGTAAATTCAACCTCTCCGTATATTTATGCAGATCTTTTCCCTCCCCTCCAAAAACTATTACCGGAATATTAATTTTTTTCAATTCATCTACAGGAAGTTTATAAATTATATCATATCCCACTATATTGGAAATAAGGCTGTCTACAGAAGAATCACTTTCACAGATACCTGTATAACTTGCATCTGATATACCCATAAAAAAATCAGTTTTTACTATATTCTCCTGAAACTCTTCTCTCGCATACTCAATGGTCCCGTCGATAACATCCATGAACTTACTGCTGATGCCATCTTTATTTGCCAGATATTTATGTGGATAATATGGTGGAATAAAGGAAATTATTATCATAGGCTTTTTTTCTTCATATAACTCATATGTTTCCCTCACTATATTTACAGCTATTGTTTGATTGTCCTTTTTCTCCTTCTTCCACACATCAATTTTTTGACTTATATAACTGCTAAAATCATCATATTTATTTTCAACTTGTGAAAGAATGTCTCTATAGGTCATGACACAAGGCTGAAAATGCTCAAGGTCCAAATTTTGATGCGACTTTTTCTCAAATCCATTTCTTTTTTGCGAGATGTTATCCAATACATTCAAAAAAGCCGTATTAGCTAAACTTTTCAATTTTTCAATAAGCTCTTCGTATTTTATTTTAAGAGTCAATACATTATAATATGCTGCAGCATAAAGAGGGCTCTGAACCGAATAGAGTTCCTTTAAATCCATCTGTTTTAAGCACATAGGCGGCGGAGTAACAGTACCATAGGCACTATCTGAAAATTTCTCACTACATTCTAACAGTCTGTTAATTTCCGAAACTATCAAATTTGGATTCAAACCGTTTAATGATTCACCTACATGGGTTTCTTTTCCCACACAAAAAAACAGAGGCATGATCTTACCTACACTGCCTATGTACAATCTCTTACTTTCAATTTCTCCCTTTTCAGGTATACTTGGCTCAGATATTATCATACCACAGTAATTATACTTCTTTTTTTCAGCTAACTTTAGCAGAAAAGGAACTGCTGCAACCATTCCCTCAGAATTGCTTTCCTCCCCGGGCACTATGAGAATCATCACATTTCCTTTAAAATTTCTATTTATACTGAATTCTCTTATGAGCTCCATGTTAAGTGCTATTCCGAACTTCATGTCTGCCGTCCCTCTTCCAAATATCCAGTTACCTGATTCAACATCTCTTCTAGTGTTTTTATCCAATTCCATTTCTGAAATTTTTTTAGTACATTTTTCCACGTCAAAGGCTACAGATTTTAAATGCCCAAATTCTTCTATTCCAACTACATCCAAATGTCCCGATAGTATAAATGTACTTTGATCACGTTCTTTTCCATTTACCGCCGCCCATACAAAGCTTCTGCCCAAAGGATCACCTGCGATATCCTCTATTCCTACATTATGACTATTTTCTTTAAAATAAGGAATTTCCACAATTTTTTTATATATTTTATCCGCCATAATGCTCTCTTGATTTGTTCCAGATATACTTGGTATAGCTACTAATTCTTTCATAGTATTATAGACGTTCTTCTGAAAATCCATTTTTCATTCTCCTTTTCATATTCACTACATTTTTAAATGTGAACATAATTCTATGACTATAAAATATGATTCCAGCATCAATGTAGAAATTAATTATGCATAGCTTTCTTATGAGTATTTAATATTCTGCTTAAAAGAAGTTCATATACAGGTTTAGAATTCAACATATCTGAAAATACATAGGCAGTTACGCACACCACGGAAATTGGCAAAAGGCTAGTAAATGCTCCAGTCATCTCTATAATAAGCACAACACCCGTAATTGGAGACTTTACAACTGATGAAAAATATCCAGCCATTCCAAGTATTATCAAATCGTTTATATACTGTAGATCAAATCCAAATAGTACATGAATAATATTTCCATAAATACTTCCTACAAGTGCCCCAATAACTAGAAGAGGTAAAAATATTCCCCCTGGAGTACCTGAACCATAGGAAGACATTGTAAATAAAAATTTTCCTACTAGTATTACAACCAGCATCTGGACAGTCATATTTGAGATTGTAAGATCAGAAACTAAATCATGGCCTCCTCCCAGCACCTGCGGCAAAACAAGTCCCATAACACCAGCTACCAAAAAAGCTATTACAGGCTTATTTTTTACATTGAGAAATTTTATACTGTTATAAATATCCTGGGATTTTAAAAGTGATTTATTAAATGCCACTCCACATAAAGCTAAAATCATTCCAAGCATTACTATATAACCATAATCTCCAAGAGTCACCACTTTAACATATTTGAAATTAAATACAGGCGACATCCCAAAGAACTGCTTAGCTATAATATCTGAAATAATAGATGCTGAAAAAGCCGGAATTAAAATTTTAGGTGAAAAATTTTTATGAATTTCCTCGAGTGCAAAAATGCATCCAGCTAAAGGTGCATTAAAAGCAGCTGCAAGTCCTGCACTGGCACCGCTTGTCATTAACAATTTTTTCTCCAGCTCAGTTCCTTTAAATAGTCTGTCAACACCTTGTCCCACTGCTGCGCCTATTTGTATGGAAGGTCCCTCTCTTCCTAAAGATAATCCTGCTGCAATTGCCATAACACCTGCTATAAATTTTTTTAATATCACCTTGTACCAATTCATGCTCAACTTTCCCATCAAAATACCTTCTACTTGGGGTATACCGCTGCCGGCCACCATAGAATCACTCTTAACTATACATCCAACTATATAACCTGAAGTTGCGAGGACAACAGTCCATATTGGAATAAACCAGAGCTTTTCAAGCTGCATACCATAAATAAAATGTGCAAAGATAAGTGATTCCTCCAAAAGATACCTGTAACACGATGCTACAAATCCTGTTAAAATACCTACTACTATGCTTCCTAAAATTATTTTTATTTTAAAATCATACCAAATCCTCATTGTATTTACAATATTATTTATCATTTACATCTCCCATATAAGATCTTACAGTACAAACACCAAATAATAATAAAGATTTTCGGTATTAACCGAAAACCCACCACAATTTGACATCTAACCTCTTAACTCTGACATTTAAATATACTATACTTTTACCATATTTAAGAATTATTTGATCTTGTTAAATCCATATAACCCAATGCGGCTGATATTTCCGAAGCACATTCAATTACAGCCTTAACTTTTTGTTCAACATCCTTATTTAAAAGTCTATTTATAGGGCCAGTCATGGAAAGTGCAGCGATAACTTTACCATCCACAAAAAAAACAGGTACAGCTATAGCCCCCAATCCTTTTTCCCTTTCTCCTCTACTTACAGCATATTTATTTTTGCGCACTTCCTCTAAAGACTTACTCAAAGCTTCATCATAATTTCCCAATAAAGCTTTTATTTTCTCGTCTGGTAACGCAGCTAGCAATACCTTACCAGGTGCTCCTTTTTCCAGAGGCAATATGCTTCCAATATTCATAACCAGCCTTAGGCTCTGTCTTGATTCCACTCTCTGTACACAAACACGCTTATTGTTATTTCTCACATACATAGTAACACTTTCATTGAATTTATCTCTCAGTTTTACCATATATGGAAATGCAACTTGCGTAAATTCCTTCTTCAAGATATTTATACTTATATTTCCCAACTGGACAATCAAACTGCCCAGATAATATTTTTTGTTTATTGGATTTCTCCGTAAGTATCCTCTTTTTTGAAGGGTACCGATAAGTCTGTGAACTGTACTAGGAGACAAATTAATTTTATTTGAAATTTCCATCAATGATAATTCTATACCATCAAAAATAAAACATTCCAATATGTCAAAGGCTCTCTCTATTGACCTGGTACTTGAATTTCCATCTGCCATATTAATTCCCCTCTTAAAAATTTTAGTATTAATTACCCTGCTGCTAACTAATATACAATTTATATAATTAGTATTTCATCCTAATTTTTCAATTATCAATATATCATTCATGTCTATTTGTGTCAAGCTGTTGTTTTTGCTAGTCTGTGCCAATTTTAACATTAGATTTTTTCATTTTCTCCAATGATTTTATCAATTTAGGAGAACTTCAAGGCAATCTCCCACTGTTCCTATCTTTGTAATTTTAAAAAGGTTGAAGCATTCCGGAGTAACATGTCTAAATAAGCATAATTCCATCCTTAGGCACTGCCCCTGCTGTAATCCAATCCCTGTAAGTGCTCCCTGAACTGTAATTTTTATCTTATTTTTCTTCGCATAAGATACTATATTTTTGAAAAACATTTTTCACCATGGGCACTACATAATGACTTCCCCCTTTATCCTTGGCATTCTCTACCATTGCCACCACAAGAAGATTTGGATTATTTACATTAACCGCTGCAAACCAACCCAACTCCGTCCCCGTTCCATCTTGCTGAGATGCCTTTATTTCGGCAGTACCTGTTTTTCCTGCTAAGTTCATACCCGGAATATATGCCCCGTGTCCGGTTCCATGTGGATTTTGAACTACCTGCACTAAATCCCTTAAAATGGTATTTGCTATTTCTTTGGAATATACACTTTTCTTCCATATTTCAGCTTTGGGGTGATCTTTATACAGCAAATATGGTTTAACTATATTTCCGCCATTGACAAGCGAATCATATATAGCCATAAGGTGTACCGGATTCAACAATATCTGTCCCTGGCCATAGCCGCTGTCAGCCAATTGAATCTCACTTGTTATCTTGTTATCAGCTGAAATTTGTGACTTTGAAAGTTTATACTCAAAAGGCATAGTTTCTCCAATACCAAAATTCTTCAATTGATTTTCCATATTTTCTTTTCCTATATCAAGTGCAGCTTGTGCAAAATATATATTATCCGAATGCACAAGTGCATTTAAGAGATCACTCGGCTGCCCATAATCTTCCACTCTTGTAATGTAGTATCCTCCCCAGCTGCTGTCTTTTCGCCATTTGAGGCCTGAAACATTCTTGGATTCCTCTGGATTCAGCTTTCCCGTCTTCAGACCTATTGCAGCTGTAATAGGCTTGAAGATGGAACCCGGAACCTGAATGCCCTGAAAGCGATTATAAAAAACCCTTTTTTTATCTTCATTCAAGCTTTTCCATTTATCATTTGACATACCCATTACAAAATCATTGGGATCAAATGAAGGTGTACTTACCAATGAGAGAACCTCACCAGTTTTTGGATTCATGCTTACCCCTGTACCTGCATCTTGCTTTAATTCATCGTAGAGTAAAGTTTGAATCTTTGAATCTATAGTGACTCTTATATTACTGCCATTCTCAACATTTTTCTTTATAATGGTGCTTTTTCTTTTCCCATTTCCATCTACAATATATATATCATAACCATCTCTAGCTCTTAAAACATTATCGTATATCTTCTCCAGTCCGTATTGTCCTATTACATCATCAGCACTGTAATTCTTGTCAGATTTTAAATCTTGGGCTGTAACCTTTCTCACGTATCCTGTAAGATGAGCCGCTGCATCCTTAAGGGGATATATCCGTTCCTCAACATCTCTTACACTTACTCCTAAGCCCTGTTCCAGAAAATTTAGCCTGTCATCGTCCTCTGGCATAATTTTTATGGGAATAAACATATCCTTTTTTACATAGGATTCAGAGAGCTTCTTATCTATGTCCTCTTCTGAAGTATTCAAAAGGGCTGCAATCTGTGCCTTAATATTTTCAGGATTTTTATTAAATTCACCAGGTATAATTCCAACCTGAGCTGCATTTCCATCTTCAGCTAAGGCATTTCCATTTCTATCATAAATGGTTCCTCTTTTCCCTCTTTTAACTTCCACTCTAACTTTATCATTTTTGTCCAGTTTGGGAAATATGGCCTTGGAATCCCATGCAATTTTCCACTCTTTATTTTCTTTTTCTAAATTTATAGTATTTGAAAATTTTATTTCACCAGCTGGAGTATCCATATCAACCTTTACAGGAACCTGGGCTTTTCCATCCTTATATTCTATATCCTTATCAGTGTCAATTTTAACGCTTATTTTTTTTAATTCCATACCGCTGTAAATATTATCATACCTGTTTATAAAATTCTTTTCTGATATTTCCAATTTGCTGTCACTACTTATCTGACGGTACATTAATTTATAATCTTTCTGCACCCATGCCTTTATATAATCATTGCTGCTTTTCTCTACAGCCTTGTTTTTGCTGCAGCCTCCTGCAACAATTAAGAACAAAAGCATGCAAATTGCCAGTAAAAATTTACGTCTCATACATCAACCTCATTACCATATATAAATTTGTAATCTTTTATTATCATAATACATCCGTTTTATTTTCTCAATGAAAATATGGGAAATTCTCAGAGCTATTTTCCTTCCCGTTCTATTAGTATCCTCTATGCCAAATTATATAAATTCATTTCTATCCATACAGGTTTTTAATCTCTGATGAGTTTATAGCAAGTGAACTACCACCACTTATAGAAGTGGATGGCTTCTTAGTCAATATTCCTAATGGAACAAGTTTACCTAAGCTCTAAAGGTCGAACCAACCTCAGTGTATTACCAAAATTATATGGCTAATTTCAGCAGATTTTTGCTGGCGTTTATATCCCTGTCATGGTGTGTGCTGCATTTAGGAC
>NZ_FXYI02000071.1:0-16481 GCF_900184915.1 Clostridium sp. HV4-5-A1G
CTTTTTTTATTTATATTAATTTTAATAAAAGCATACATATATTTTTTTGAAGCTGATTTTCAACATATGAATATAAGAAATATTGACGCAATCAAGACAAAAACAGAAAATAAGCAGAGTATTTCCTTTGAAGTATTGGGCAATGTCAATAATTCCATAACTATATTTGAAAACAGGATAATTAAGAAAATCAATAGTGATTTTCCTGATTTTGTTATTTTAAATGGGAATTCAGTGATTGATGGAGCAGAAGATAAATACAGGATGTTGTACAAAAGCTTAAAAAAAATAAACAGCTCAGTTATTGTTGGAATTGGAGAAAAGGAAATTAAGGATAACGGATTAAGTAGGTATTACAAACATTTCGGAGATACAAATTTTTCATTTAAATTGAGTAATTCTTATTTTATTTTTTTAGATACCACAAATGAGTCAGAAGAATCCTGGCAGAAGCAGTGGATAATCAGCGAATTAGAAAACTCACAATACAGTAAATATAAATTTATTTTTATGAACAGGCCTCCTTATAAATTACAGGATAAATCAATACTGGCATCAAATGATAAATTCATCTTGAGCGAAGAATTTAGAACTTTTTTAACTCAGGCTTTTTCCAAATATAATGTTACTGCAGTATTCGCTTCAAATATAGAGGGGCTTGATGAGCGAAAAATAAATGGGGTTTCCTATTTTACAAGCGGCGGTGCAGGGGGGATAATTACAGATGAAAATAATTTCTATCACTATATAAAAGTAAATGTTTCCCCAAAAGGTGTGTCATATAACGTCATAAAGCAAGAAAACATATCAAATTTGGGAGTGCATAATATAGCAGAATCAATATGGTTATACATTCATTCTCTATTCTACATCAACTTTATAAATATTCTTATTTTTTTAAGTATAGTAATATTGATATCGATGATAATTTATACAAAAGTATTTGTAGGCAAAGATTATTATAAAAAATACGACGAAATAACACAAACTCAGGATATAAATAAGGCGCTGAAAATAGCCATGTTTACCAATAATTTTTTACCATTTATAGGAGGTGTACCCATCTCCATAGATAGATTATCTAAAGGATTGAGATATCTTGGACACGATGTATACGTCTTTGCCCCTGAATATCCTGATTATACGGATAGCGAAAATTATGTTATCAGGAATAAACTTTTAATTCCCTATAAAACATTAGGATTTCAATTTCCTGTAATCAATATTTTTTCATCTGATATTGAAAAGATATTCAATGAACATGATTTTGACATTGTTCATGTCCATCATCCATTTTGGATGGGGAAAAAAGGGTTGAAATTAGCCAGGAAGAATAATATACCTGTTATTTTAACCTATCACACAAGGTTAGAGCAGTATGCTCATTATATACCAGTTTTTAGTATTTTATTTAAAAATGTTATATCCCATCATATGATTAAGAATTTTTCTCAAAAATGTGATGTTATAATTGCACCTACTATGAGCGCAAAGGAGTATTTGAGAAATATTGGTGTAAGCAGGCACATCGAAATTCTATCCACTGGTGTAGATTTTGAAAATTACCCTGAACCTGAAAACAGTAGTGTCAAAAATATAGAAAAAGTTTATAGAGGTGAAAGAAAAATCCTATTATGTTCGGTTTCTCGTCTGGCAAAAGAAAAGAATTTATATTTTCTTCTAGATGGAATTGAATATATTAAAAAGAATTTGGATATTTCATTTAAATGTATAATAATTGGAGATGGACCTGAAAAAGAAAATATTATTGAGGCAATAAATGATAGACATTTAAGAGATGTTGTTGAGTTGATAGGCTCAAAGAAACAGAATGAAATTTACAGCTTTTATACAGCTTCAGATATTTTTATATTTGCTTCTCAATCAGAGACGCAGGGAATGGTTATATTGGAAGCTATGGCAGGAAGGTGTCCTGTAGTATCTGTACGCTCTAGTGGAATAGAGGACATAATCCAAAACGGATTCAACGGGTTTAAAACAAGAGCTGATGTAAAAGAATGGGCAAATAAAATAATATATCTTATGAAAGATGATGAACTAAGGCACAAGATAAGTGAAAATTCTTTTGATTTTGCAAAACAGAATTCTGTAAAAGGAATGTCAAAAAAAGCTTCAGATATCTATCATAAGGCCATTATTAATAAAAGAAAGTTGTAAGCTGCAGCAGCATGAATTATACTCATGGTAATAGATAAATATAGAAAGTTGATTTTATTATTTGCCTTATATAGTCTTTACAGTGCATCAACGGACGGCATACAAAAGGCATTAGTTTCAGATCTTGTAGATGTGTTTTATAAAAAACGAACTGCAATTTAAGCAGTCCACAATTTCATTTATATTCAAAGATGTTACCTATTTTGTTCGTTTCTTTTATTTAAATAGGATACAAGTGTACTGGATGCATTTTTCAGGTGCTGATTTATAGAGTCTACTGCTTTCTCTACGTCTTTCTGCCTGCATGCATTGAGTATTTTATAGTGCTCCTCCTGAGATTTTTTTTCAAAATTCATAAGATCCAGATATATACGAATATAGCGGGCTACATTAGTATGAAGATTCTTTATAATAGATAGAAGTCTTGGACGATTGGCTGGTAAATATAAAGATGAATGAAAATCCCAGTTAAGTTCAAGCCATTTGTTGGCATCAGGGGCATTGTCAATTTCTATCAATATATTTTCAGCCCGTTTTAAATCCTCTTCTTTCAAATTCATAATGGAAAGCTTTATAGCTCCTGTTTCCAAAAAAGATCTTATTTCATATATCTCCTGAACTTCACTGGCATTTAATTCAGAAATAACAGCACCCTTATTAGGATACTGCTTCACAAGTCCCTCCGCTTCAAGCTGTTTCAAGGCTTCACGCACAGGAATCCTGCTCATTCCAAACTCCCTTGCAATATCAGCCTGTATAAGCTGTTCACCTGCCTTTAACTGTCCCTTCAAAATAGATGTACGCAATATATCCGCTGCTATGGCTGCAGTAGTTTTTCTGTGTTTTAGCTGTTCCAACAATTTTTCATCAATAATCATATTTAAATTGTATATTTTATATTATTTAAAGTCAAGGGAAGTTTTTTTGACTTTAAATCATTCATCTCTATACTCCAATAAATCTCCAGGCTGGCATTGAAGCTCCCTGCATATTGCCCCAAGTGTGGAAAATCTCACCGCCTTGGCCTTGTTGTTCTTCAATATAGACAAATTGGCATTGGTGATTCCAACCTTTTTCGCAAGTTCGGAAAGAGATATTTTTCTCTTCGCCATCATCACATCCAGATTTACCACAATAGCCACCTTCAACACCACCTTTATATAGTAAGATCATTTTCTCTTTTTATCTCAACAGCCTTAGCCAAAACCTGAGAAATCACCAAAAATACACATCCAAGTACTATAAATACAACTACATCTATTTTCATAGAACCGTCTTTATTAAACGCAAATAATATATGAAATTCACCATTCAACATATCATTTACCATATAAAAAATGCCCAACAGGAACGTATAAATAGATACTCTTTTAAAACTCACTGCATTGTCCTGTGTGAAAACCTTTCTTTCTTCAATTCTCCCGGTTATACCCTTGAGCTCATAAATTACAAGCAATATTACAATAGAATTTATTTCTGCAATGGCAATATGTCTTACTACATGATTAGTATAATCAAAATTAAAAAACAATGCCGGAATGAAAATCAACACTATTATTGCCATTACGAAAAGAATATTAAGAAATACATATAAAAAAGTTACAATGGAACTACGGTCTTTATCAAACATATATATACCCCCAAAACAGAAAATTTACTTTTAATTGGATTATACAATATTTTTAATTGAAAATCAACAATTTTTTATTGTTTATCGATATTTTTATAACTTAATACAGCTCAAGGGCTGCAATTCGATTTACAATTGAGGATGCAGTCTTTTTACTCTTTAAACATGAAAAAGGGGAAATGTTATTTTCATTATGGTGCCAATCTGAAGCTCACTCCACACATCTATTTTCCCATAATGCTTGTCAATTATCCACTTTGCTATAGAAAGTCCAAGGCCTGTTCCACCACTGGATTTTGTTCTTGATTTATCCACCCTGTAAAATCTTTCAAATATATGAGGAATATCCTCTTTTGAAATTCCCACTCCGGTATCGGCTATAACTATAACAGCTGAATTTTCCTTTACATAGGAATCAACAGTTATAGTTCCACCTTTCTGAGTATATTTAATACTGTTATCCACAAATATTCTCAATGCTTCCTTGATAAGCTCCCTGTCTCCATATATGCTGATTTTATCATTGTATTTACTTTCTAGGTTGTGTTCCTTATCTATAAGTTTTGTCTCTCTTATGATCTCGTCTATAATTTCATCAAGTTTGATTTTAGCTTTATTCACTTTCTGAGTGTTTTTGTCCCCCCTTGCCAGAAACAAAAGTTGTTCCACAAGCCCCTTCATATTTTCCGCTTCACTTCTAATGGATTCAATTGACTCCTCAAGAACTTTTTTGTCATCTTTTCCCCACCTTGCCAGAAGATTGGCATATCCTTGAATTACGGCAATAGGAGTCCTGAGTTCGTGCGAGGCATCTGATACAAATCTGTTCTGCTGTTCTACAGAATTCTGTATTCTTTCCAGCATTTCATTGAAGGTTTTTGCCAGATCTTTCAATTCATTTTTTGATCCCTTTACATCAATGCGCGTATCCAGATCCTCTATGGATATTTTATTTACAGTATCGGTCATCTCCTTAACAGGCAAAAGAAATTTTTTACTTGCCTTTAATCCAAGAAATATTATAATAATAAAGCCAATTACACCTGTAAGCAGCATAACTGCAGTTAAAAATTGAATATATTGATTTTTTCCTATATTTTCAACATAGTATTGGAGCGCAAACAAACTGCTTGTAATCATAAACACAAGAACTCCAAAAAATATGCAGCCATAAATTACAGTAATTTTAAAACTTATGGAAAATCTAAGTCTTTCCAGTATACTTTCCATAAGTTTGCAGATTATGTCGTACAAAAAAGCTAAAATATACCTGATTATACGATATGTAATTCTAAAAATTGATTTCGGCCTATTCATATTTCAATTGATACCCCACTCCACGAATAGTATAGATGAGCTTTATATGGAACCTGTCATCAATTTTGCTTCTTAAATAACGAATATACACATCTACTACATTTGTATCACCCATATAGTCATATTGCCAAACATTTTCCAAAATATTCTCTCTGGAAAGAGCTATATTTTTATTTATCATAAGATATCCAAGAAGATCGAATTCCTTTTTGGTAAGTTCTATTAAATTATCATCATAAGCTACAATATGCTTATTTCTGTCCATCTTCAATTTCCCTATAATTATCACATTATCGTTGACTTTCACATTAGTCTTATATTTGAATATAACTCTTATACGTGCCAGAAGTTCTTCTATTGCAAAAGGCTTTGTTACATAATCTTCAGCCCCCACATCCAGTGCCATAACTTTATCTATGACCTCATCTTTAGCTGTAAGCATGATTACCGGAACATGAGATACCTTCCTAAGCCTCCTCAAAACCTCCATGCCATTTATAGAAGGAAGCATAACATCCAGTATTATAAGGTCAAATTTTTCGTTCAAGGCTTTTCCCAGCCCTTTTCTTCCATCTTCACAACAGTCTACCTCATATCCCTCATGCTGGAGTTCCAATTGAACGAACCTTGCAATTTTCGACTCATCTTCTATAATTAGAATTTTTTTACCGGCCATATTATCCTCCCTCTCTTTAAATTCATCATATTAACTTTATTATACCTTTTTTATCTCATCTTAACAGCCAAATATCCATCAAATGATCCTTAGGTTCAGTCAGATAAAAATTTAGAGGCTGTTGCACAACTAAGTTTGTACAGCAGCCCCTTTCCTAGGCATTCTTGAAATCTTCTACTATTTTATCTTTAGCATTGTTTACAGTGGAAGTTACTTTTTCTATTTTGTGGTTAATACTGCACTCCTCTCCACTGTCTTTGTGAAACCTTATCCTACAATTCGCGATTAATGCAATGACTACAGCAGCTATAACAGCTGGAAATGCAATTACGGTAAACACCACTGCCAATGTCAGCGGCAAGTTCAATATGTTCTTTTCATTTCTTGATATAACAATTCTTATTTTGTTTCCCTTTGAAATAATACTCTTAATTTTTTTTATAAAAGAAGAATCTTTAAAAACATCCTTTTCGGGCTTTATCTTATTTTCATCTTCCAGATACGAAAGTGCCTCCACTATATCCCCATTGCATCTCTCCAGCGCTTCTTTTGCCTCCTTATAACCCACATCTGCTCTCTTCCTCAATAGATCAATTTGTTCAATTGTAATAGACATATTATTCTCATTCTCCTCCAAATTTATTTGTTACTTCTATATTAAAGGGAAAACATTAGACAAAAATTAGCGAAAGATTAACATAAGATTAGAAATAGCTGCAGCAAAAATCAATTGATTTATAAATACAAATGTGATATATTTGTATCATAATGAAGAAATGGATGTGATTTGTAATGAATGAAAACAATAAAATACTTACCGCAATATTTTTTATTGTTTGTACCATTATACCTATGTTCTTTGCAACTATGAACTGGTACAACACTTACAGCCATAAACCTAACTCAGGAGAAATCAACCCTGCAATATTATTAATTATAGGTTTAATTTCCCTTTTAATAATATTCATTGCTGTTTTTAAATTATTCCCTAAAATTAAAGATGAATTATTCAAATTAAATGTATTAAAGGCTTCTATGGTAGGTTTTATAAGTTGTATTATTGGTATCATCATAATGATATCAGTATTGTCGTTAAATATTATACCTAATTTTCTAGTAGTTTTATTAATTTTTTATTTTTCAATTATAGCAATTTTTATTTTCTCATTTTTTTATTTTGAGAGGAACTAAGATGAAATTAATAACAACAATTAAACAGTACAGAAAATTAAATAATATTACTCAAGAACAATTGGCAAAAATGGTCAATGTTAGAAGAGAAACTATACAAAGATTAGAAAAAGGCCGTTATAATCCATCCTTAAAGCTTGCATATGATATTTCAAAAGCCCTTAATACTCCAATAGAAAAATTATTTATATTTAAATAGAATTAGAACATTTAAAAGAGGAAGTGTTTAATAGTGGATAAAGATCAAATCACATGTATACAAAACGTCCGTATAATCTTTAAATTTTTTCAACCCTTCCCGGAAGCTTCTAAATTGGAAGACATGGAAACAGTTGTTGAATCACTGAGGAATCTAGGTCATTTGCTTGAACAACGTTTTTCGAGAATCGCCTCTATGGTGGAAATTTTAAAATCAGCTCACAATGACTGGAAAATAACTTCTAAGAAAGACAGAATAATCATGGAAACCGAAACCTTTGATTTCAACTATGCAGTTAAAATGTTAACAGAGAATGGATTCAAAGATGAGGAATACATTCTGAAAGTAGAATACGAGAGAAAATGGGGAATGCTTTAGCTTAATAGTTTTTCTCATGCAAAAAAAGAGGACATCCTGAATAAGGATATCCCCTCTCTCCTCAAATTCGAATTTCAACCTATAAGCTTGACCAATAGGATCCCAGAATTACTACAGAAACTAAATATCCAAGTATTACATTTATAACTGCACCGGTTGAAAATGCGGCAAAAGGCTTCCAGCCGACAGCTGTAAGCTGTTTAAATCGGGTGGTAAGTCCAATGGACAGAAAACAGAAAGTAAATGCCCAGGTTCTGATCTCCTTAATTGGAGCAATTACATTGGAATTGACAGTTACTGCTGCAGCAGGAGAAACACTTGAAAGCAAAATGGTGAGAAATATTGAGCCCACAAAAAATCCAATTACAAATTTGGGAAATCTATGCCAGATATCAGAAGCGTTGGCTTTTACTCCAGTTTCTTTATCCTCCCATTTTGTAATGGAGATTATAGCCAAAATAAAGCACCAGATTCCAATAAACATATCACGACCTACAACCTTCATAAGAGTAAACGTAGTTATGGCCTTATCTCCAAAAGAACTGGCTGCTGTAACTCCTGCGGCATCTGCAAATTCAGACGTTCCAATCCATGCTCCTGCCGCTCCTGCAGATATGCCTGTGACTTTTATAAATATGGAGAGTGCAAAAATCATCACCACTGCCCAAGCCACTACCAGAGAGATGGCCACAGACACATGTTCTTTTTTTGTCTGTATAGCACTTCCTACAGCTATGGATGCTGAAACTCCGCAGATAGAACCACCCGCTCCTAAAGTGGCAGCAAACCTCTTATCCAATCCCAGCCATTTCGTACCTACAAAATAAATTATCAAAAATGTAGATACAGCAATTACAGTTGCCTGTAAGAATGCAACAGGACCAGCTTTTACAATCAGTGTGAAGGGAAGCGTAGCACCTAAAAGCACAATACCCACTTTTACATATAATTCTGTCCTGAGCGCTGTTTCAAACCATTTTGGAATAGAAAACAAATTGCTGATTATAAGTCCTATGAACAGTGCAACAAGAGGCGCTTCCAAATTATACTTTTGCGCCCACCCCCAGGAACTAAAAGAATTGATTATAACACTTAAAATAAATAGAAGTAAAAATCCTATAAAAAAGTCCTTAAATCTGTAGTGTAAAAATAAATTTGCAATAGAAAATAAAATTAAAAATACAACGAACAGAAGTACAATGGACCAGATGTTATTTCCCAGTGCGGAGAAAAGAACGCCTATATTTGTCCATTTTGGAATTTTGGCGGTAATAAATTTTATTGAACTTCCTGAAGACCAGAGAATAACTGCTGCCACCACCAGAATCAATCCTATCCATACTGCCCACCAATCTTCCTTTTTTACAAGATCGCTCCAGCCATTTTCCTTTGAGTTAAATTTCTTTTCAGACATATGAACACTCCTTTCATAATTCAAATATCACACAAAAGTTCAGAGCTAAAATATTAAATACTGTTCAATTAATATTGCTGCAACTGCTGCTCATAATTACAACACCTCACATTCCACTATATTTTTTAAAGTTATAAAAAGATCAGATTTTATTGGTATATCAATAAAACCTGATCTCTAGTTTTTCTAGTCAATCAAGTAAAAGTAAAAAATTTCTGTTAGCTTATAATAATTTTATCTTATAAAAACTCAGGCTCCCCTTTATAAAATTTCAAATCCCTTGGTTCAGTCAAAATATCTAAACTTGAATTAAGCTGCACTTCCTTCAAAAGAGGTTCGCTTACTAAGATATTCTCCAACTTCATCGTATTTTTGATCCAAACAATTTTTGTATCTTCATTTTTTATACCATTACAAATTTTTACTGCCATTTTTATTGCATCTTCTGAATTTGATGCTACCATAGGCACTTTAGCTGGCTCAACATAGGTACTTGTAAAACAATTAGTATACATTGTCTTAAAATCTATTTTATCAAATAACTTTCTGGTAATAACATCGGATACTCCTACACCATTGGCATTCCCATGAGATTCTTCAGTTAAGTCAAGTATTACACATTTTTTGAATTTCGGGCCTCCATTGGCATACTTTGTGAAATATAACCCAGTCACATTAGGATCCTGCCCATTACCGCTTATATTTTTTCCTATTTCACTTATCACAAGCACATCAAACTTAGGTATGAGTATCCTACCCATAAGTCTTCTACTTTCTTCAAGCAGCATTTCCTCTTTTTTTAAATTGATTATTTCATCTTTAGTCACAAATTCTATTTTACAAGTTTCATCATAGGCATTTTCAACTAAAGCCAGTGCAAATAGTAGATTAGTTTTTTCAGCCACCATGCACCCAATGCCTGGTATTAATTCAGAGAATCTTCCGAAGCCTTTGCTGTGTATCGAATCTGCTCCCATCTGTTTTCCAAGTCCTATCGATAGCATTTTACAAATACCGCTTTCAACTTTTCCCCTGAATCCCGTATGTGGCTTTATTCTTGGTATTATAACTATCCCATCAGCAGAAATGGCACTTTTCGAAATATATACAGGTAGCCCTGGTTCATACTCTCCTATAACTTGCACATCCATTGATGCATTTATAGAAACACCCATTGATTTTTCCGTAATACCATAAGAAGCCAATATTTCCTTTTGTCCACTTTCCGTTGATCCTCCATGGCTTCCCATTGCTGGTACTATGAATGGTACAGCTCCTTCTTCTTTCAATGAATCTACGACAGTTCTTGTTATTATATTTATATTGGCTATTCCCCTGCTGCCTACTCCTACAGCAATTCTTTTATTCCTTAAATTAATTATATATGGTTTAATACGTCCTCTTATTTTATATGATATATTTTCGATTTTATCTTTTTTAAATTTTTGTCTTACCTTGAAAAATTTCGGCAGCCTTATTTCTGAAAAACTATTTAAATCAAGTGACTCCATATGAATACCTTCTTATGATCATTTTATTCCTGCAGCATTCAAATAGGTTTTATCTACAAGTTCATCAACCTTTACATCTTTTCTTATAGTTTTATTTTGCCTTAAAGTTTTAATTGTAGATGAAAGTGAATTCGTAACCTCATCTGTCAACCTTATGTCAAAATCTTCTCTAGAAAGACCTTTTTGAACAACGACTTTATTTAATTTAAGCTCTTTAGCCATAATATTTGTTGCTTCATCGGGATTTGCTTTAACCCAATCTTCAGTCTTTTTATATACCTTCAGTAATCTCTTTACTATATCAGGGTTCTTTTTTGCAAAATCATTGTCTACTATAATAAAATTAATATCATATTTTAGATTTGTTCCATCACCTATCAATTTTGCTGTTTTTTCGTATTCAATAGAGGACGCATAGGGATCCCAAACAACTGCAGCATCAATATCCTTGGATGTAAAAGCTGTCTTTATATCGGGCGGCTGCAAATTGACAAGTTTTATGTCACTTTCCTTAAGTCCAGCAGATGCCAGATATCTTACGAGAAGGATGTGTGCAGATGACCCAACTGTAACTGCAACTTTTTTTCCCTTAAGATCTTTAGCAGATTTTATGTTTGAACCAGTAGCTGCCAATATTAAATTCAATTTATACCCTGCTGCGTAAACTCCTACTGCCTTAATGTCAATATTATTTGCCCTAGCCTGAATTGAAGGTTGATCACCAACTTCTCCTACATCAAGCTTTCCTCCCGCAAATGCTTCAATCATAGGAGGCCCTGAAACAAAACTTTGAAATTTTATTTTGATATTATCCTTTTTAAATTCTTCATCAAACCATCCTTTATTTTTAGCAATAATCAAAAGTGAATGATTTATTCCCGGCTGAAATCCTATATTTATCTCTTTAGGTTTTGAATCACTTTGTTTTTTACTGCTTGAAGTGTTATTTGTCTGTCCGCAGCCTGAAAATGCGAATATACTTATAAGTAGTATTGCAACTATGGAAAATATTTTTTTCACAACAACCATCTCCTTTTTAAATATCATTGTCAATTTCAATTACAGGAAGTTTTTCACTAACCAAATTAGGATATTTCAATCCACTCCCAGTATTTAAAAGCACAATTTTTTCATTGGATTTTAAGAAATTACTTTTTCTAAGCTTTTCAACTGCTGCAACAAGTGCTGCTCCTTCTGGGCATATAAATAGCCCCTCAGTTCTAGCAATCAAATTTATAGAATCTAAAATTTCTGAGTCTTTTACCTGAACTGCCGTACCTCCGCTCTTTTTTATGGCATCTAATACTATAAAATCTCCCAGTGCTTTGGGAACACGTATACCACCTGCAATAGTATTTGCTCCACTGCAGAATTCAGAAACATCCTTTTTCTTATTAAAAGCTTTAACTATAGGATTACAACCTTCTGCCTGAACAGAAATAAGTTTTGGTATTTTATCTTTTATCCATCCCAGTTGCCTTAACTCATTGAATGCCTTCCATATACCAATTATTCCAACACCTCCTCCTGTAGGATAAAGTATGGCATCAGGAAATTCCCAGTCAAAATATTCTGCTATTTCAATTCCCATAGTTTTTTTACCCTCGATTCTATAGGGTTCTTTTAAAGTCGCAGCATCAAACCAGCCATGCTTTTTTACACCTCTCGATATTATTTTACCTGCATCAGATATCAAACCTTTTACAAGATAAGTCTTTGCTCCATATATATATGCTTCTTTCTTAGCAAGCTCAGGAGCATCTTGCGGCATAGCAACTACAAGCTTAATGCCAGCTTTAGCCGAGTATGCCGACCACGCTCCCCCCGCATTTCCCGCAGTAGGCATAGCTATTGTTTTTATGCCCAATTCTTTCGCCTTCGACACACCAACTGCAGCACCTCTTGCTTTAAACGTTCCTGTCGGATTAAGCCCCTCATCTTTTATATACAGATTTTCAAATCCTATTCTTCTTCCCAAGGTTCTAGCCTCAGTTATAGGGGTATCACCTTCTCCAAGAGTTACTATATTATTCTCATCATCTATTGGAAGTAGTTCTTTAAATCTAAATAGCCCCTTCTTTCTTGTCTTAAAAATATTTTTGTCCACCATTTTTTTAATCTCATCAAAATCATACCTAACCAGCAGTGGTCCGCCACATTCACACAGATTATGAGGTTCATCCTTTGAGTACTTTTTACCACATTTTGAACATTCCAAATAACTATAATAGCTCATTTATTAAGTCTCCTTTATTTAAATATTTTCATTAATTTTAGTTATAAAAAAATCTCAGTGATTAAATTGAGATTTTTCAATCTAATTAAAAGTATAATCTTACCATTATTATGAATATTCCAAATAAATATATTAGCTAATTTACTTCTCTCTCCCATTATATTTTAAATCTACATACTACATGAAAATGGATTATCAACTTTCGTAAAAAACTCATCATATATTTCACTTTTAATCTGCGTAAAATCATAATTACCTCTATCCCTAGGTCTCGTCAAATTTACATGTATTATTTTTTTAATTTTTCCAGGCCTCTTTGATAATACTACAACCCTATCTCCAAGATAAATTGCTTCATCTATATCATGGGTTACAAGTATCATGGTTGTATTTTCCTTTTCCCATATTTTTAGAATCTCCTGTTGCATATTAATACGTGTCATAGCATCAAGCGCTCCAAATGGTTCGTCAAGCAATAGCAGTTTTGGTTTATTTATAAGTGCCCTTGCAATACTTATTCTTTGTTTCATCCCTCCTGAAAGCTGATTTGGATATGATCTTGCAAAGCCAGTCAGTTCGACTAATTCAAGTTGTTTATAAACTAATTCTCTTTTTTCTTCACTCGACATTTTCTCACTTATCCCAAATTCTACATTTTTTTCTACTGTAAGCCATGGAAAAAGTCTTGCTTCCTGAAATACCATTCCCCTATCTATTCCTGGTCCATTAACAGGTTTACCATAAGAAAAAATAGCTCCGCTATAATCTTTATCCAATCCGACTATTATTCTCAGCAATGTGCTTTTTCCACATCCACTTGCTCCTACAATACTTAAAAATTCTCCTTTTTTGACTGACAGGTTTATATCTTCTAACACATTAAGGTTTCCGCCATCTAATTTGAAATTTTTATTTAAATTTTTTATCTCAATAGCATTACAATTTTCTTGTTTATTCAAAATATTTATACTCCCTTCCTAATTTCCATTATTAACATCCCATTTTACAATTACATACTGTAATTTTTTTATGAAATAATCTATCAAAAATCCAATTACCCCTATTGAGAAAACTCCAACCAGCATTACATCAGGCTGTGATAACTCCCTTGCATAAGATATTGCATAGCCTATTCCAGAAGTAGCAGCTATTATTTCTGCTGTAATAACACTCATCCATGCACTTCCGATTCCGATGCGAAGTCCTGTAAAAATTGACGGAAGTGCAGAAGGAAAGACTATCTTTATTAGTTTTTCAAATTCATTTTTTTCCAATATTTCGGAAATCTCTAAATATTTTTTATCAGTACTTTTTATACCATAAATTGTATTTATTAATATTGGCCAAAAGCTGCCAATTACTATTACAGTTATTTTAGATGCCTCATCAATACCCATCCACAAAATAAGAACTGGTACCCATGCAACAATAGGAATTGGTCTTAAAAATTGTATCAGTAAATCTATGGCTCTCTCTGCTATTCTAAATAACCCAATAAATATTCCAAAAATTATTCCTAAGGCTGCACCTATACAATATCCTTTTATAACTCTAACTACACTTACATATAAATTTCTAAGAAGTTCTCCACTTTTAATCATGTCAATCAAAGTTAAGAATATTTTGGATGGAGAAGGAAGAACTGACTGTTTAATCAACCCCTTACTACTTAACACCTGCCATAATATCAATAACATTACTGGGACTATCAATGCAATAATTACATTCCCTAAAATTTTTAATTCTTTATAAGAGTTAATTTTTATATTTGCTGCCTTCATCTTTATTTTCTCCTTATAATTCAACTCATATTATTTTAAATATATAAACATTCAAATTGTCATAATTTAGAATCACTACAGAATTCAATTCATTTATTTACACCCTTTTTACTATTTTGGTAAAAAGTATTTGAAATTTCTCTATTCTATATTTTAAATCTTCATATCACATCCTAACCTCCATTTATTTTATCAAGTAGATACACTAATACACAATAAAAGGCCAAGTATAACTTACTAAGTAGAGATTATATAATCCATCTCTATAATAAGTTCAACTTGACCTCTAGTTTTTCTAGTCAGTCCAATAAAAAAACTTCCTGTGGAGAAACCACAGGAAGTCATATCCTCTTGTCTCTCATCTTTCAGGGTATACCTGCTGGAATTAGCACCATTGAATACAAAATCTATTCAGGTTGCCGGATATCATAGGGCCAGTCCCTCCATCACTCTTGATAAGAAGTTATTCATTATTCATTTTTAATTTACGTATATGATATAACTTTTAAAATACTTTGTCAACAACAATTTTTTTATATTTTGAATTTTTATTATCAATACACCTTTCAAGAAAAAGAGCCGCTGCACCTACTGAAACCGAGTCTTCTTTAAAATATCCGTATCTTTTTACGGATACTCTTTCAGGAATATATTTTATACAGGTTTCATAAAACGTATCAAAATCAATCAGAAATCCGCTTAATACAATACATTCAATGTTCAATAAATTTGTATAGGATTCAATGCTTTTTCCCAGTTTTGATGCGGCATCTAAAATAAATTTTTCAGATGTTCCACAATTTTTCATACTCCTTGAATATACTTCATTAAAATCAATATAACCATAAATGTTTTCAATCATATGTTCAAAGGCATACTCATTATCTCCGGATGATCTCATAATCCTCCCCTGTATGACTGCCGCCTGCTTCAGTCTAGCACCACAATCAAAATAAGCCATATTTTCAAAATTCCTTCCTGCTCCATAAAAATACTCCGCAGTAACAGCTGAGTCTGCACAATTACCGCTGGTTACACTGCACCCCAACTTTTCTTCAAGTATTCTACTTATGCGCTCATTATCCCAAAACCCCGTTTCAACTGCAAGCCCAATTCCCACAAGCTGGAGAAGTTTTAGATTTAATTCCTCATAGGCACTCTTTATAATATAGAGAATTTCTTCTATGACTTCATCACAAGAATTGCAATAATCGATATAAAAGCCCTTTTTATAAAAAATTTCCATTCTCAAGTTCACTATAGATACCTGCACATGAGTGCTGCATATACTTATGCCCATAATATAAAACCTGCACACATTTACATCATACAGCACAGGTTTCCTTCCGCCTGTAGATTCGCCCATACATTTTTGAACCAAAATGGATTTTTTTTCAAGTGGGTTCATAACTCGATTCAGCGTAGTCAATTTCATACCTGTTTTAAATAAGATTTCATTCTTGGTCATAACACCATTTTTTTGTATTAAATTGAATATTTCTTTTTCTTCTGAAGCTAGATCTCTAAATAATCTGTAATTGTCTATCATAACATCATACCTTTTATCATTATTGTATATACTTTATTCAATTCACAATGCACATTTCACAATACACACTTAATGGAGAAAAGCATTACTTATAATCAAACTCCTTCTCCATCTAAGAACCTAATAAAAATATAGTACGAAAGGGAGGTAGGTGTCAATACGACAAAAATAAATTTATTGACAAATTTATTTTAAATGTGTTAGTATTTAATAAATTAAACATTGAATTCTTATCAAGAGAGGCAGAGGGACTGGCCCTATGATGCCCGGCAACCCGATTATTTTCAAAGGTGCCAATTCCAGCGGGTTATATAATTTGCCTGAAAGATGAGAAAATTAATTATAATCAGCACCACCCGTAAAACGGGTGGTTTGCTCTAGCCCTATAAGGGCATGTTACTGGCAGTGCTACTCGCACACT
>NZ_FXYI02000072.1:0-16207 GCF_900184915.1 Clostridium sp. HV4-5-A1G
TATTATTATTTTACATATTTAAATATTCAAATAAAACTAAAATTGAATATGAATGTAGAGATTGTTATAAATAATTAATAAATCTTAAGGGGGTAAGTATAATGACAAAGTTAGAGTTCATAAAAAAGGTGGAAGAAATTTGTTTAGTGGAAAATTGTAGCATCTCGAGTGCAATTGACGTAGTTATGCATGAAAATAGAATAACTAATACAGAGTTCATTGCATTGTTTTGTAAAGGTAAAAGTAGTATAGAAGATGATACACATATAATGTTTAAATGAGGAAACTTTTTAATGTTTTTTATTTATATTGTCATAGGTAATTAATTGTTATTTTATCTGTCTTTATATCCCATGCGCTAAGTTTCTGTTCCGGATGGCCGATGGCAATGCCTAACAGTGGTTCAAAGTCATCGGGGAGGTTCAATATCGCTGTATTGTCAAGTTCAGGAATTTCGCGCATTGCTTCAAGGGAACCCCACATAAATACGCTGCCCAAGCCAAGATTTGTGGCAGCCAAGTGCATAGAGTAGGTAATGCATGCGACATTTGAAAACTCAATGCCTGGTTGTAAATCCTGTTTCCTGTGAGATACAAAAATTACTGTCGGAGCGCCGTAAAATGGATCGAAAGCTTTCTGGTTTAGTTCAACATTAGAGGTATCGCCTATGATCTTTTTCATCTTAGCTTTATCCTCCCAGCGCTTAGCGGAAGCTTCTGAGAGCTTATCAAGTATATATCTGCTCTGTACGACGGTCAAATGTATGTCCTTATACTGATTACTGCCTACTGGGGCGCTATTTGCAGCGGCTAGTATGTCGGCTAAATTGTCCTGAGATATTTGTTCCTGCGTAAACTTTCTGGTAGATTTTCTATAGCGCAGTAATTCAAAGTAATCCATAAATACCATCCTTTCATGCCACCAAATTTTGTTTATAGCAACTTGCACTACAACGATAACATGAGCTGTTTGTAGTGTCAATGATTACAATTGATTGTTATAATGATATTTATCAAAAACCTTGATTTTCCTAACTTTATGGCATATAATGATAGAGTAAAAACTGTATAAGACAGTTCGAAACCATCCTGTCTATAAGTGGCGTAAGGCCAGTTATATCAATAGTTACAGAAATAGAAAATCCATTTGCAAACATATTTGCAAACATGGAATTTAAACAGACAATCTATGAGCTATGTATTATTATACATTTAAGCCTGTGTTTTTTTATGTGTATTTTTACTGCTTTTAATTAACATAGCTATTTTTTCAGCAGCTTCACGGTCGATAGATTCCATTACATGTGAATACAAATCTAAAGTTATAGATGCTTTACTATGTCCCAACCTACTACTGGCAACTTTAGTACTAACTCCAGCTGTTAGCATTAAACTTGCATTTGTATGCCTTAAATCGTGAAATCTTATATGAGGGAAGTTATGAGTCTTTAAAAAATTACTGAACATGAAAGATAGCACATGTGGGGTTATAGGAAGACCATTTACTTTTCTGGTACATACTAAATTTTTATCTGTACCCCAGGTATTTCTGCTTCTTACTTTCATCTCACATTGCCATCTGTAGTGTTCTCTTAATATAGGAACTAGTGATTTTGGAATAGCTATAGTTCTTTTGCTTTTTAAAGTTTTTGGTTCCTTAAAATAATATTTGCCACTTATATACTCTAAATTTTGTATTACACTTATTGTTTTATTATCTAAGTTTACGGCATCCCAGCTGAGTCCCAAAACTTCACCACGACGCATACCTAAAAGCAATGCTAATGTAACAGGCATTTTTAATGTTAGATTGCCTTGGACTTCTTCTAAAAGCAGGTTACATTGATCCGCACTTAAAATTTTGGTTTCTTCTTTTTTCTGTCGTGGTAATTTTACTTTAGCCAATGGATTTTTTCCTATGAGATCCATGTCTAATGCATATAAAAGAGCAGAACTCAAGACTCTTTTATGATTTGACAATGTCCTAGGTGATAAAGATTCACTTTTTAAATCAAAATATTTTTGCAGATTATAAGGCTTAATGTTTTGTAATTTTAATTTACCGATGACAGGTATTACATGATTGTATATAATATTGTTATATCCGTCTATTGTAGTAGGCGACAAGTTATCTTTTTTGATTTTACCTTTTAACCAGTCATCTAAAAAATTACCAAGGGTAATATTGTTGTTGTCAATTAATTCCCCATCTTCAAGTTTGACAAGTATTCTTGGTAATTGTTTTTCAGCTTCATCTTTATTCTTAAATCCACTAAACCATCGTTGCTTACGTCTGCCAAAGGCGTCCCTACCTACGTCAATAACTATGGAATAAGAATTATTTCGCTTAATAATACTTCCTTTCAATTAAATTACCTCCTTAGCAAACTAATGTTTGGTATAAAATTAAAAAATAATAATATCCTTACACGTATACCACCTCCTTTAAAGATAATTTATAAGAATTTAGATATTAAATATTTAATATATTCTGGGAGACAAATACCATTTAAATTATTTTTATCTATATTGTTATGTATCTTAAAAAAATATGAAGCAAATAAGTTGGCATCATATTCATTTCTTAATTTATCCACTGAATCCATTGAATCTGCTCTGTCCAATAGAACTTGATCTTCATGCTCCAGTACACAGTGACCGGTTTCATGGAATAATACAAATTGTTTCTTAATTTCATCAAGTGAAGAATTTACTCTTATTACCCTTTTGTTTTTTGATAAATACAAATAATATCCATTTAAGTTTTTAGAAAGAGGTGCGTAATTAAAATCTATATGTTTCAATGTAGTTCTCATAATTATTTCAGGATTTGAAGTAGCTGATTTTTTTATTAACTTATTTACTTTTCTTTGAATATAATTTTCAATAAACAATTATCCCATCCCCCAAAATGAAATTTACTCATCTTTTTTCTTTTTGTTCACTCTGTATTTTTTAGGAGTGAATTTCTTTTTATTTTTTAAAGTAAGAGATTGTAATGCCGCACTTATACTTGCCTGAAGTATTTCATAATCCTCATCTTCAAGTGAATTTTTATTTTTTGATAATGAGACAGACAAATTATTTACTATATCCTGGGCCTGTTTATCTAATTTTTTCTGTTCCTTCACGGAAAGAGTCGGATTAAATTCGTTGTCTTCATTGATATTATATTTATCGTCAAAAAAATCGTTTACTGAAACACCTAAAGCATCTGCTATTTTTTTTAATGAGTCCATGGAGGGGTTCTTTTTTTCTCCTCTTTCTAGAGAACTAAGGTAGCCAGCACTTATTCCAGCTCTTCTTGCGGTTTCGTTCAGTCCTAATTTGTTAGCTTCTCTTATTTTTCTAATATTATCACCAATCATTTTTTATCTCCTTAATGTTTTCTTATAGAATACATTATATTCTGACAGAAAATTAAAGTCAATAGGAATTTAAAGATTTATAAAGTAATTCTCTGATAGAATATGATTAATTCTTAAAATCATTCTCTATAGGAGTATTTTAAATTTGATGTTCTCTAATAGAATATGATACTATACTCTTATAGAAAATGAGGAGGCAAAACAATTGAATAAAATAAAAGCTTTAAGACAAAAACTTGGAATATCGATTTATGACATTGCTAAGCGTACAGGATTAGCACCAAGTTATATTTCTAATTTAGAGCATGGAAGAAGAACTAATCCAAGTTTAGAAGTAATGCAAAAGATATCCTCAACGCTGGGCAAAAAAGTTGAGGAAGTGTTTAAGCTTAATTAATAAACATATCTTCAAAGAAAATTTAAGAATTTAGAAAGGAGGGTGGAAATGGAGAAGAAAAAGTTCACGTTAACTATATCTTCAGAGCTATTGGAACAAATAAAAGAAATGGCTAATAGAAAAGGAATGTCTGTTAGTGAATACATTCTTTTAGTGATTAGCCAAGATGTGAATAACAATTAAATTTCTATGTTTTGCTTAATATACTCTTTTATAACCATTTCAATTTCTTTATTGACAGAACGACCGTGATTTTCGGCTATAATACGTAGTTTCTGTAATAATTCAGTTGGAATTCTCAGAGTAAATTTTGATAATTCAGAAGCCACAAAAATACCTCCTTGCCATCAAAATGACATCATAACTATAACATAAGAAGGGAAAAAAATAAATACTTGACGGCAAAACAAAGAATTACAATAAGAATTCCTAAAAAGTTAAATATAGAACTTTCTAATAGAGCTAAGGAAATAGGTGTAAGTAAAAATTCATTGGTTTTACATATATTGTGGAAGAAAGTAGATAAGGGAAATTTAAGGTTTGAAAAAAGCTGAATAATCCGATCTGGTCAATTTTTAGTCAATATAAAGTCAGGTGATATGAAATAAAGGTACAAACTATTGATCAGTTTTACATCTTGAAGGAAATAGAAAAGCGTTTTGACATGAACTACATTACATTGGAAATGACACATAAAAATGTAATTACTTTAACCGATCAATATGAGAAAACTGCGATAGTTATGAGTGATGACAAAGGCAATATTGGCTGGAAACTAGATGAAAAATGAATGAGGATGAAAAACTAATAGTTTAATAAAGATTAAATTCGGATATCATTGACATTACTACCTTCTAATTGATAATTCTACGAAATGATGTAGTTCACAAAAATATATAAGGGGGGTTTTGACATTGGATGAATATATAAATTCTCTTCCTGAAGTAATAACAATTAAGGAAGTGCAGAAGATTTTAAGGATAGGGAAAAGCAAGTCTTATGAAATTGCTAGGCATAAGGATTTTCCTAAATTGCCTGTAAGTAAACCTATAAGAATTCCTAAAAGAGAGTTTTTAGAATGGGCTGGATTATATGGATTTGTGAAAAAGGGAGGAAAAGCTAATGGTTGAATATACGTTGGGACAGGTAATAGACAAACTTGGGAGAAATCCGAAGTTAAAATTTCAATTTGTTGCGGAGGAAGCTTACAAATCAGTTAGAGGAATAGTGATTGCCCTGGATGGAGATGGAAGGGTTGTAAATCAAGAAGGACAACCTGTGCTGTCAGATTTTACATTAAGGAGTAGGTTCAGGTTGGTCAATGCCTCGGTTGACAGGATGGCAGCCTTTAGAGCATTTCATGAAGGTAAAACAATTTATTGTGACTGCAGAGGAATTAGGTATTATTACAAACCTGAATCATCTGGAAAGCTGACTGTTTTTGAAAATCAATTTTATAAACCAGTTTCGATTGAAGAAATTTTATACGGCAAGTGGTTCATGGAGGAGGGCAAGGATGTTTAGAGCAGAGAGCATCGAGGGATATAACAAACTTAATATTTTAGATAAAGAACTTTTTACAAAGTTTTGCAAGAGATTTTACGAGGTATGGGAATACCCTGAAAAACACATACCAATAAAGGTGGAAGGGAAAGAAAATTATCTGAAAGTGATGCTGAGTGATGGCGACTGGTTGCATGTGATGGCCAATGGAGACTGGTACTAACATGGAAGATTTGAAAGAAGAATTAAATAGATGTATTTCCTTGTATGGATTGCTTGATGAAAGGACAATTAAAATCAGCCAGAAGCTGGACGAGCTGATTGTTCAAAAACTGAAGGAGGACGAGGAGCAATGAATGGATATTTACAATGTTTAATCGACCAGTATCAAAGAAAACTTGATAAGTCTACGGGGGAAGAGAAAAACATATATATGGAAATCCTGATAAACCTTAATAAGTTTAAAGAGCATATTGAGATGACTGAAAAACCACAAAAACCACAGGAAAAAGTAAAAACGGCTATTGATGATATTTCCGATATCCCTATTAAGTATATTGCAGCCGGGTTTAAAGGAAATACGTCTGGATTTGCAGAGTACCTTAAAAGATTAAAGGATGAAATATGAAAAGTTATATGAAGTTGGAATTTAATGATAATGGCATGGAATTTTCTGGTAAAAACATGGATGAAGATAAATTTATAACGGCGGTTTCTATTTTAGGAAATTTTGCTAAAGAAAATGACATTAAACTAACTGATATGGTTACGGCCATGATGATAGGATATAACTACGATGGCAAAGTAAAAGTAAATCTTAACCGAAATGAAAATTCAGATGCCAAAGAAGTTACAAAGTTGGTTAAAGATTGCAAAATGGATCATAATGGTGAGTTGTATAATCCTAACACGGGAGAAACTGTAATTGATATAGAGGCTATGACAAATATGGAATTAAAAGAATTTCTCAAATATTGTTAAAGATAAAGTATTTTAAAGAACTGAAGGGAGATATATGGAAAATAAAGAGTTTGAGAAACTGGAAAAAGAAAATGAATATCTTAAAGAACTTTTAAGAGAAGCACTGGGATTTATAGATGGTTACAGGGATGAAGCTGGTTATTGGGAACACATGTATAACTTGAGCATTACAAATAGAAGTAAGGATATTTCAAATAGAGTCTCAGGTAAAATAACAATTTTGAAAAGGAGCCGGGTACGGATATGAGATTACATATGGAAAATACAGAAAATGAGGAATCTGAGGAATCAAAAAACAAGTACTTTATCAATTGGAGCATTGTATATGTTGTATTTTCAGGGCTGATTATGTATGGATTATTAATGCTTGTATTTTTGTTGGCTGTGTAGGAACAAGCACGGTTGACTTATTTGAATACATTGTAAAGGAAGTTTTTTAGATGTTGATTGATATTAACAAGATAAAAGTTGGAAAAAGGATAAGAAAGGATTTCGGCAATATTGTCGAACTAGCGGAGGACATTAAGGAAAGTGGACTTATAAACCCGCCAGTTGTTACTCCGGAGTTTCAGCTCATAGCCGGTGAGAGAAGAATCAAGGCCATGAAATATCTTAGATATAAACAGGTAGAAGTAAGGGTGATGACTGTAAAAGATTATGAGCACCAGCTCAAACTTGAAATATCTGAAAATGAGAACCGAAAGGAATTCACATTCAGTGAACGGATTGAATACGCAAGAAAACTTGAAGAGATAGAGAGGGTTAAGGTTAGAGAAAGGATGTTAGCAGGAGTAAAACAAGATAACCTTAAGGAAAATTTTCCTGAAGGTTGTGGCCAAACAAGGGATATAGTAGTCAAATAATCTTAAAATGATTTACTCAGAAACCCAAATTTTGGAATTACAGAACAAACAAAGAGAATAGAGGATTTTATTGTGCTGAGAAGTTTGAATATTACTCAATATGTTACGTTGGAAAGATGTATTTATATCCAGTCACTGGGATTGGCCGTATCTGTTAATAACGGCAAAGATATTACTGTAGACATAGATGTTCATGAGGAGGAAACGGATGTGCATATGAGCAGTTATGATATTGTGAAAAAGCTGAATGAAGGTGAATATGAAAAGATAATTCAGGATGATAAAAATGGAAATAAGCTTGCTTCAAAGGTTTTAAATCAATTGGAGCTTTTACATAGATGTCCGGAAGAACCATCATTCAGATCCATGTTTGAAAAAGCTTATTTGGATTATAAAAATTCAGACAACTGATTTAGCAGGAGGTGTATAGCATGAGAGATTGTGTAAAAGACAGGGCAGTGAATGTAGGCAAATATTTAATATCAAGCAAGGTAACTGTGAGAGATGCCGCAAAGGTATTTCATGTTTCCAAGAGTACTATATTCAACGATTGTACCATGAGATTACCAGCTCTGGACAATGTACTTGCCAAAGAAGTACGGGAAGTGCTGGATTTTAACAAAAGTGAGAGAGGCATAAGAGGAGGACAAGCAGTAAGAGAGAAATATCTGTTGCTGTCAGGCTTGTAGACTGCTAAAATATCAAGCCGCGTCTAACGGAGGAGTAACTATGAACGCACTTGTATTTAATGAGTACCCAATAGTAATAAACAGAGCTTTAGCAAAGATAATCGGATTGAATGAAAGTATAGTACTACAACAGCTTAACTATTGGATTGAGAACAATAAGAAAAAAGGCATAAACTTTCATGACGGTCATTACTGGACATATAACAGCATGAAAAAATGGCATGAGGATGCTTTTGATTTCTGGAGTCTTGATACTCTTAAAAGAGCTTTTAAGTCCCTTGAAAACAAGGAACTGATAATAACTGGAAATTACAACAAGGAAGCCAGAGACAGGACAAAATGGTACACTATAAATTTCGAAAAATTGGAGGGTATCAGCCAATGCATTAGTGCAAAATGCACCAATGGAAAAGTGCAGAATGCACCAATGCATAAGGGCAATTTGCCCCAACCATTACCAGAGACTTCTACAGAGATTAACACAGAGATTTCAAAAGATATAGATATACCCGTTGAGCAGGAGCAGCAAAGTCTGCTTGATGAAAAAAACGCATCACGGGATAAAATCCCTTATGATGAGATATTCAATGCTTTTAACAGTATATGTGTATCTCTTCCTAAAGTAATCAAGCGTACTTCCGATAGATGTACGAATTTAAAGGCCAGATGGAAAGAGTATAAATCCATGAAGCCATTTATTACAGTGTTTAAAATGGTTGAAGAAAGTGATTTCCTATCCGGTAGGAACAATAAATGGGCGGGGTGTAACTTTGACTGGCTCATGCGGAAAAATAAATTTATTCAGGTACTGGAAGGGAATTATAGAAATGCACAGGGATTAAATAATTTTAAAAATAGGAATAATGCCGTACAATGTTACAGCAAACTTGAGAGCGAAATGCAGCAAAGATTACTTAGAGAAAAAGATGATATTGAATTTGATGAAAATTTAGATAACAGGAGCATTATGGAAAGGATAAAGAATAAAGCAGGAGATGGATGATAAATAAATTTTGCAAAGGAGAAATTGGACAGTGAATGATTTGAAAAAAGTTGTAGAGGATAATATGGGGTTAGTTGGAGATATAAGTAAAAAGTATTCAAAGTGTTCAAATTTTGGATATGATGATATTTTTCAAGTCGGATGCATAGGGCTTATAAAAGCGGCCCGAAATTTTGATGTACATAAAGGATACAAGTTTTCAACATATGCGTATATAAAAATCAAGGGAGAAATATTATTATTTCTGAGAAGTAGAACTAAATTTTTTGATTCTGATAATAATGTTTTCAAGCAAATTTCAGATGTACACAAAATCACGTATCCTTTGTCACTGGACTATGTCATTAAGGACTCCAGTGTAAAAAAACAGGTGGTTTTTTCTGAAATTATTTCAGATAATTTCAATTTGGAAGAATATATATCACTGAGACTTGATATAAAAAATTGTATAGATAAGCTTCCCCAAATGTATCAAAAGATACTTGTATTAAAATCAGAGGGGTTTAAACAGAGAGAAATAGCACAAATCATTGGAATTTCTCAGAATTCTGTCAGTAGATACTATAGAAATGCATGCAGGAAAGTCAGAAAATATCTGTCAGATTACATTTGTAATATTATGTAAATATATATATTGTAAACAAAATTGACGTTGAAAGGAGCAGGAAATACTTTGAAACAGCTGGTATTAGCCGAAAAGCCGAATGTGGCCCAAAAGATAGCACAGGCACTTGAATGTAAAATCAAACAAAATGGATACATGGAAGGTGAAAAATATGTGATAACCTGGGCATCCGGACATCTTCTGAAGTTATATGATGCCAGGGACTATGAACCGGAAATGGCAAGATGGGACATGGACAATTTCCCTTTCATACCGCAAAAGTTCAGATACAAAAAAATCAAAAGCTATGAAAAACAATTGAGCATAATAAAAAGGCTTGTACAGAGAAATGACATAGAAAATTTCATTGTTGCTACTGATGCAGACAGGGAAGGGCAACTTATAGGGGACACAATAATTGACTTTTTAAAAGTCAATAAGCCTGTGTACAGGGTGCTCAGAAATGAATGGACACCTGAAGATGTAAAAAAAGGATTTGAAAATCCCATACTCAACAGTGAAATGAAATCACTTAAGGATGCGGCTGTATGCAGGCAGTGGTCAGACTGGCTTATAGGGATAAATCTCACAAGTGTAGCTACCCTTAAATATGTAGCTGGAAAAGGCGTACTTAATGTTGGAAGAGTGCTGATGCCAACTCTCAAGCTTGTTTATGACAGGGATATGGTCATAAAGAAGTTTGTGCCTGAAAAATATTTCAAGCTGATGGCAATTTTTATAAATGAAAATGGTGAAAGATTTTCAGCTGTTTATTTTAAGGACAAGCAGGATAAGTTTAAAAATGAAAAGGAACTTCCTGAAATTTTGTCAATTGTAAACAGAAAGGGTGTAATAAAAAATAAAAAGACTACCAGCAAGACGGAGAATTCACCGCATCTGTTTAATTTATCGACTTTACAGGGATATATTACATCTAAGAATCCAGCCTGGACATCCGACAAGGTTTTAAAAACAGCACAGTCACTTTATGAAAAATCATTCATTACGTATCCACGTACCGAAAGTATGTATCTGGAGGAGAGTCTTGTAGATAAAATGAGAAAAGTATTTGAACTTTTAAAAGGCAGTCTTGATGCAAAATTTGATGATTCCAGGAGAATATTTGATAGCAGCAAGGTATCGGGACATAGTGCTTTGACACCTACTTATATAGTGCCTGAAAATCTTACTAGGGATGAAAAAATCGTATATAATGCCATAAAAAACAGATTTTTAATGCAGTTTCTAAAGCCTGCCAGATACGAGGAAACCAGAATCATTGTATGTGTTGAAGGATTACGGGGTGATTTTTATGTAAAAGGAAGGATTGAAGTGGATAAGGGTTGGAAAATTCTTGAGTATGTTAATTCAAAAGATAGTATACTTCCGCCTTTAGCTGTATTGGATAAAGTTACCATGGAAAATGCGGAGATAAAAGAAAACTTTACAAGTCCTCCATTTCACCACACTGAAAAATCACTAATTGTTCTCATGATGTCCTGTGGTAAAAAAGTCACACGGAAGAATAATGAATCTGTTTTAGGAGATGTTTTGAGTGGCTTTAAAATCGGTACTGCTGCTACCAGAGCCGATACCATTGAAAAATTGAAAAGTGCTGGTTATATAACCAAAAAGGGCAGATACCTTTATATATCTGACCTTGGGAGAAAGATGGTTGAGAATTTTCCTGTCAAAAGCTTGTTTAATTTGAATTATACGGGACATCTTGAAAAGATATTGTCTGATATAGAGTACAACAAGATAAAAAAAGATCAATATTTAAGCCTCATTTATGATTTTACAAGAGAGGCTGTTGATTTAATCAAAAATGCTCCGGATATGGTGCTCAAAAAAGGTGAACTTTCAAAGATATTGGGCAAGTGTCCCGAATGTGGTCACGATGTCATAGAGGGCAGAAAAGCCTTTGAATGCAGCAACTGGAAAGCAGGGTGCAGGTTTGCCATATGGAAGGATGACAAATATTTAGCCTCTATGGGCAAGAAAGCCACCAAGTCAATAGTAAAGGAACTTTTAAAAAATGGGAAGGTGAGGATAAGGGATCTTAAAAGTAGGAAAGGTATTTTATTTGATGCTTACTTCATGTATATAAAAAGCGATGACAAGGAAAACAAATATCCATACAGATGGAAGATGGTACTTAAAAAGTAATTCTTATAAAAATATAAATTATTTTTAATGAGGAGGAGGCAGTATGACTCTAAAGAAAGAGGCAATTCACAGGTTAACAATCAGATTCAACCTTGATCCGAAACAGAGAGCAGAACTTTCGGAGATTATTGACGAAATTTCCAAGGTTGAAGCCTGCAGTTCAAGTGTTGCGGCGGAGAAGGTAAGACAGTTGATGGAGAACAAGCATAATAGCATTGTTGACATAAGAAAAATATACGGTATCGAAAAATTATTCACTTTGAAGGAATATAATCCCGATGATGCCAGTTAGATTGATAAGAGACAAAAATAAATAAGATAAAGATTGGAGAGTAAGAAATGTTTGAAACTTATAAAAAATTTGTTATGAACACAACACAAATTTATTTCATCCGGAGCTAACTTCTTTTACAGAATACATTCAAGTCGTTTTATGCTCCATGCTGGTAATAATTTCGTTCTTGTTGATAGTTGCAGCTGTTATTGCAATAATTGCACTGCCGATTGTCTTTTATAAAAAATTATCAAGAAAGTAGATATTCAAATTAGAAAGGCAAATGATGATAAAGTACTGATATCTAAATTAAGACGTAAGAAAACTATCTTTATAATACTTTTTATATTAGCTTTGCTTGTGATTTACGTACCTATACTACTACCGTTGATAATAATAGTTATAGATGTTTTATGGGCTTCAGCAGTTATGAGAGTAATACTTTCTATTATTGGAATTATACTTACAGGTATTGCTCTTACTGTATCTTTTATAGTTTTGGAGAATCTATGACGATAGCTTATTATTGCAAAAAGGAGGGTCAAAATGAAAGACACTAGCTTTAGTTTTGGGTTTATTATTGCAATTGCTATTATTACGATATCTTTGGTTATACCGATAGGTGTAATAGAACATGCAAAAGCAAATAATGCCAGAATATTTGAAAGCAAAGATTATACAAATACATTAACTAAAGAAGAGCTAAAATCAATAAATGGTGCTGTCGGTGATTACTGTGTAGGATTCTTTATATATGATGAGTTGCCGAAAGATATAGACTACTCTAATAAAGGAATTAAGGTTTATTGTGGCGTCGATAGTAAAGAGGTAAAGGTTGTAGGACAAGATAGTGATACAGAGGCTGTTAAGCTAGGTAAAGAAATGGAAAAAGAAATATCTAAAGATGGAATATATAACACATTAATGAAATATGAAAGCCAGTTTGTAAGTGTGGAAAGAAAAGCTGTTGATAGCAGAACACACGATACAGATGTAATTCCTTTACCAATTCCGGTGTCTTTCTAATATATGAGGAGATATTATATGAACAAGAAAATTATAGATGTTATTTTAATGTGCTTGGTAATTGTTATGTTAGCTGGTTGTGATTCGTCAACTAATCAATATAAACCATCTACTTATAAATATGATTCCAATAGTAAATTCAAGATTGTATCAGTAGAAGAAATTAATGATGGATCAATAAATGGAATGACTATTTCAACATTAGTGGATAAAAGCACAAGAGTAATGTATTTGCAGACTGAGAAATATAGTGATGGATATGCTATAGGTCTGCAGGTTCTTGTAGATAAAGATGGAAAGCCATTGATTTATGATGACAATTTGAAATAAAAGCAAATGTCAGGAGGTAGAAATTTTGAAAGTATTAAAATGGCCGGGCTCAAAATGGAATATAGCAGACAGAATAATTGAGCTGATGCCTAAACATAAAATTTATTTAGAACCTTTCTTTGGATTCGGGGCAGTATTCTTTTCAAAAGCTCCGAGTAATACGGAAATATTGAATGATTTGGACGGCGAAATTACAAATCTTTTTAAGTGTGTAAGAGATAATCCTGAAGAATTGGCTCAAGAAGTTTATTTTACTCCATATAGCAGGGAGGAGTATAAAAAATCCTATAGTCGTTCCGATTCCGAGACTGATATAGAAAAAGCAAGGCAATTCTTAGTTAGATCCAATATGGCCAGAGCAGGAATGCAATATTATTCTTCAGGTTGGCGGCACGCAGGTCCTATACTGAGCACAACATATAGGCAGAGAGTTGTAGGAGATTGGGATAGCTTTACTAGAGAGTGGTGTTACGGATATGGAAGTGACATTGTAAGAAAGCCGGATCTACTTAATGATTATTTAAAAAGGGAAGGTTTGATGTTAAGAAGAACAAAAAAACAGGTTTTAGCAGAATTGCCTTCTAAGAGAAGAGTTGTCCAGACAATAGATTTTGATACTGGAAAGTATAGTGAATTAATTCAAGACGCTGTCGAAAAAGCCAAAACAATTGATACAGTAAAAAAATATTTCGATAAAGGAAGGTTGACCAGAGAGGCTGTCAATGAAGGCAGACAAGCTATAGGAATTGCAAAGGCTCCTTATGTAGCAGCGTTTGTAAAAATGCTTTTAGATGCAGGTGAGAAGGTATTGCTATTTGCTTACCATCATGAAGTATATAAAATATATGAGGATGAATTAAAAAAATACAATCCTATGAAGATAACGGGTCTGGAAACAAGTAATCAAAAAGATAAATCAGTTGAAGCCTTTATGAATGATGAAACAAATATATTGATTATTTCACTTAGAGCAGGTTCAGGATTAAACTTGCAAAAAGCTACATGTGTAGTATTTGGAGAACTTGACTGGTCGCCTGCCGTTCACAGCCAGTGTGAAGATAGAGCACATAGGATAGGGAAAAAAGATTCATTGCTTTGTTACTACCTAGTTGCTCCGGAAGGAACGGATGAAGAAATACAAGAACATTTGGGCCTGAAGGTATCGCAATTTGTTGGAATTATGGGTGATAAAGCTGAAACCGAGGAAGATAGAAATATCGCTCAAAATGTGGCAGCAGAACATATGAACAAAATTATTGAGAAATTGAAGAACATGAAATTCAGTGCTTGATATACCATTAAAGGTTTTTGCATGTATGAAAAGGAGATGAATATTATGATGAAGGAATTGGATTCTAAGGGATTTGTGTTTCTAGATATTCTAAGTAGACCCTACAGATGCGCAATAAAAAAAGATGAAGCCTGGTTGTTTTATTGGAATAAGATCCAAAAAGTATGGATAAGTTTAAGACCTCTTTCACAGCAGGAAGTAGTTAACTTTCAAAAGCCTGAGTTACCTAAAAGAAAACAAGAAATGTATTTTAAATAAGAAAAATAGCAAATAGTGACAGGAATTAATTAGGAGGGATAAATAAATTGAAAGTTTTAACGATACTACAACCTTTTGCTACGCTTATAGCTATTGGAGAAAAAAATTTTGAAACTAGAGGTTGGAAAACAAGTTATAGAGTAGATTTACTTATCCATGCAGGAAAAGGGAAGGTTTATATGGATCTTTGCGATAGAGAACCTTTTAAAAGTATTTTAAAAAAGCATGGATATAATAATAAGAATAATTTACCTATGGGGAAGATAATTGCAAAAGTATGTTTAAGATGCTGTATATACATTTCTAAGGATTTGGAGGATAGTGCTGAAATTGGCTGGGATGGAATAACGATAGAAGGGAATGAATATGAATTTGGAGATTATACAGCGGGTCGTTATGTATGGGAATTAACTGATTTAGAAAAATTCAAAGAACCAATATCTGTAAGAGGCCAGCAGAGATTATGGAATTTTAATTATAGTCAATATCTTATCCAGAGTTAATGCTAGTATCGTTTAAAAAGCAAAGAAAACTTATAATTTATTATGCCCAGAGGATGTTATACCTGGCTCAACAAGGTTTATTCTTTGTGACAGATGAAAATTAATGGGATGGTTGAACAAAACTGAAAAACGCAATCCCCTTCTATAGGGGAAGGCTTAGGAGGAGTTAGTTTTTCCTACTCAAAAGGAGTAGACTGGTTCTCAATGTACTGTTCGATAATATCAATGGTGGCACCACCTGTAGAAAGAACAAGGTAACTTTCACTCCAGAAGAAAGGTTTCCAGTAGAAATTAGCCAGGTAACCGGCATAGTCTCTTCTAATCAGCCTGGAAGTTACTGTTTTAAAATTATTTATAAGTTTAGACAGCTGTACCTGTGGAGGGGCTTCAAATAAAATATGCAGATGGTCAGCTTCTCCGTTAATCTCTAAAATACTGCAGTTCCATTTATTAAAAGTGTTATTGGATATTTTAGTATTTCAGGTAAAGTTGAGCAGGGAAAGTCAGATGAAACTGTTTTGTTAGAATGCTAATTAATTTGTAAAACAAAGACAAAAATATTAAAGCAACGTAGAGGAGAAAAACGCATTAATTTGACAACGTAAAATAAGGTTAGTTCACAATTTAAAGAATTTATATCATATGTTACCGAATTTATTGATGTGAAATGCTATAATAACTATAAAACTTGACTTTAATATTATAATGAAGGTGATTTCTTGAAATTAATAACAATAAAAAGAAATATGATTAATTGGCTAAAAAATATAGCCTATGATTCCAAGGCAACTAACAGTGGGTATACAGCTTCTGGTCACTGCCCTAATTTTGCCACTCGCTGCTGCTTGACTTGTGATAGATGCTGGAAAAATTATCATGGAACAAAATAATTCTAAAAAATATTTTGGTAAAAGCATAAAAAGAAAATACTTAATATAAAATTATATTA
>NZ_FXYI02000073.1:0-16097 GCF_900184915.1 Clostridium sp. HV4-5-A1G
GGATAAAATAAGAATATTATTTTTAAACTAAAGGTGATATTTTGTATAGAACTATGGATTTTATATTTAAAGATGTAATAGACCTTTCTGGAAAAATGCTGGGATTTATAAGTGATATAATATTGGATTTTAACGGCAAAAAAATAGATGGATTTATAATAACTCCTAATAACATATTTAAAAAAACTTTGAATGTCAATATAGAAAATGTGGTAAATTTTACTTCTGTAATAGTTGTAACTGCTGTGAGTAGAGGGAAATGCCTTCAATTTGAAGATATAAAGAATATGGATGTGGTGAATGAGAGAGGTGAGCTGATTGGAATGGTTGAAGATATTTTATTTGACAGAGAGAAATTTTCCATAAGGGCTCTCATATTGTCCACTGGATTTATAAATAATTTTATAAAAGGCAAAAAGGTGCTGCTTATAAATGATTTGATATTGGGGGACAAAAATTTGTTATACAGAGGTAAAAATCGAAATCTCGAATTTTTCAATTCAGCCCATAAATTATTAAAAAAAGAGAAAAGCTAGGTATTGTAAATTAAAGAAGAATTATGGAATATGATGCGGATGAATATTTATAAAAAAAGCAGTATTAGATATATCACTGTGGCGGTTATAACAGCGGCATTGATTGTATTTATCATTATGAGTTCTCTATTGAGAGAGCTTATATGTTTAATCTTTATATCTTTTTTAATAGCATATACGCTGAGGCCGATATATAATTCCATGTTAAATAGGGGAATTAACGGAAGAGTGGGAGCTTTTTTTTTGATAAGCTTATTGATTCTGCTTATAGTAGGTGTCTTTGCAATTCTCATACCTTCTTTGTTTAGAGAAAGTTTGAATTTTAACTCTGCTGCAGAAAGAATTCAAAATATGGTAGATAATTTTTATGTGAAATTAAAACCGATTCGCGATAACAAAACTATTTATTCACTGATAAACAGTTTAAATAGTAAAATAGACAGTGGAATTGTAAATATATTCAATAAAATGTTTGATTTTATAATTTATATAGGACAAAATTTATTATCTGTAATAGTCATACCTATAATAGCTTATTATTTCTTAGCAGACGGGGAGTATATAAATGGAAAGATTCTGTCTATATTTCCAATGGACAGCAGAAATGTAATTGAAAAGATGTGCTGTCATGCAGATAAAATATTGGGTAGATATATAATGAGCCAGCTCATTTTAAGCGGGCTTGTGGGTATAGCCACATTTTTTATTTTAGTGAGTTTAAAGGTGGATTTTCCCATTATATTGTCCATATTAAATGCATTTTTTAATATAATTCCATATTTTGGGCCTATATTTGGAGCGCTGCCAGCTGTAGTTATAGCTCTTATAGAATCTCCCAGGGCAGCACTGTGGACTGCAGTATGGTTATATGTATTGCAGCAGATAGAAGGCAATATGCTGTCTCCAAAAGTTACAGGGGACAGTGTAAGTATGCATCCTCTAGTAATAATACTTCTTTTAATAGTCGGAGGAAAAGCAGCGGGATTTATCGGAATGGTACTGGCAGTGCCCATAGGGGTTATAGTTAAAATAATGTATGAAGATTTAAACTACTATTTATTTTGATTTAATCGATAAATATTGACATAAGTGTGCATTTAACTTATAATTTGTATCATAATCGAATGATGAAGTGATGAATAGAAGGAGTAGGTATTTTCTTATATTAAAGAGAGGAAGTGGAAGGTGAAAACTTCCTGTAGGATATATTGAAGCTGTCTAGGAACTTGTATTATGTTGTTTAAGAGATATAGATTGTATTTTGAATATCTATATAATTAGGGTGGTACCGCGAAGAGAATCTTTCGTCCCTTAGGGGAATGAGGGATTCTTATTATTTTAAACGTGGATTAAATATGATATTGAAGTTGAAAGGGAGAGATATATATGGAAAAATTAGGGTTGAATCAAATTAGGGAATTGTACTTGAAATTTTTCGAAGGAAAAGGACATTTGAGAATGCACAGTTTTTCATTAGTTCCTAAAAATGATAAGAGTTTACTTTTGATTAACGCTGGTATGGCGCCGCTTAAACCATATTTTACAGGGCTTAAAATACCGCCTCGGAAAAGAGTTACTACCTGTCAAAAGTGTATAAGAACGGGGGATATTGAGAATGTAGGTAAGACTTCACGCCACGGCACTTTTTTTGAAATGCTGGGAAATTTTTCTTTTGGGGACTATTTTAAAAAAGAGATAATTCCATGGGCCTGGGAATTTACTACTGAAGTTTTGAAGCTGCCAAAGGATAGATTATATGTTACAATATACTTAGATGATGATGAGGCCTATGATATATGGGTAAAGGATACCGATATAGATAGTTCAAGAATTTTTAGACTTGGCAAGGAAGATAATTTTTGGGAACACGGTGTAGGTCCCTGCGGACCCTGTTCTGAAATTCACTATGATAGAGGAGAGGGAAAGATAGATACAGTAGAAGAATTTGTGAAAGCAGGGGATAATGATCGGGTACTGGAATTTTGGAATTTAGTGTTTACTCAATTTGACAGGGATGAACAGGGGAATTATAATAGACTTCCAAAGCCTAATATAGATACGGGTATGGGGCTTGAAAGAATGGCAGTTATAATGCAGGATAAAGAAAGTATATTTGAGGTAGATACTATAAAAGCTATATTAAAAGAAGTAAGTGATATGTCCTGTAATTCCTATGGTAAAGATAAAAATAGTGATATATCTATCAGAGTGATAACAGATCACATAAGAAGCATTGTATTTATGGTGAGCGATGGAATACTTCCTTCTAATGAAGGGCGCGGATATGTACTCAGAAGACTTTTGAGAAGGGCAGCAAAACATGGCAGATCTCTTGGAATTAAAGGTTCTTTTCTATATAAACTTTCTAAATCTGTGATAGATAATTCTTATGAAGGCTATCCCGAATTGAGAGAAAGGGAGGATTATATAAGAAAGATAATAAAGATTGAAGAGGAAAGGTTTGCCGTGACAATAGATGGTGGGATTCAGATTTTAAATGAATTTATATCCCAATTGAAAGAGAATGACAGCTCAGTATTAGATGGGGATAAGGTATTTAAATTATATGATACTTATGGTTTCCCTGTAGAGCTTACTGAAGAGATATTGGAAGAAAACAACATGACTGCAGATTTGGAAGGCTTTAATGAAAACATGGAAAATCAACGAAACATGGCAAGAGCCGCCAGGATGGAAACAAATTATATGGGTGCAGAAGATACCATATTGAATAAAATTCCCATGGAGGTTAATACTGTATTTGAAGGTTATGATAAACTGAAGTCAAAATCTAAAGTCAAAATCATGATGAAGGATGAAGAGTTTGTATCTCATTTAAGCGAAGGAGAAGAGGGAGTTATAGTAGTTGAAAATACACCTTTTTATGCTGAAATGGGTGGACAGGTAGGAGATAGTGGAATCATATACAATGATGATTTTAAAGGTGAAGTGTTAGACTGTAAAAATAATGTGGCAGGTAAAATACTCCATTTTATAAGGGTGAATTCAGGCGGCTTGAGTTTGGATGACGATGTTGTTTTGAGTGTGAATGAGAATAGAAGAAATAGCATAAGAAAAAACCACACTGCAACTCATATATTAGATGAAACCCTGAAGAGGGTTTTGGGAGAACAGGTACACCAATCTGGTTCCTATGTGGATGAACACAGATTGAGGTTTGATTTCAATTATTTTGAGCCTCTGAGCAGTGATACATTGAGGAAAATTGAAGATATGGTCAATAAGAATATAATGGCAGTTCATCAGGTGAAAACTGCTGAGATGCCTTTGGAAGAAGCTAAAAAAAGCGGGGCAATAGCACTTTTTGACAGTAAATATAAGGATAAAGTAAGGGTAGTTTCTGTGGGAAATTTCAGCAGTGAACTCTGTGGTGGAACTCATGTAAATAATTCTGGTGAAATAGGATTGTTTAAGATAATATCTGAAACTGGAATAGCTGCCGGCATTAGGAGAATAGAGGCTGTTACCGGCGAAAGTGCAATAAAATATCTGAACTTGAGAGATGATATGTTAAAGGAAATATCGGGTAAATTGAAATGTTCTGAGAAGGAAATAATTCATAAATTGGATCTGCAATTCAATGAACTGAAGGCAGCTGAGAGGGAAATTCAGCAATTGAAGTCAAAATTGGCAGGTAATGCGGAAACTGATATTCTGGATGGAATGAAAATAATTGGAAAAACGAAGCTTTTTACAGGGGTGTTAAAAGAAGTTGATGCCAGTGCACTTAGGGAACTGGGAGATAAGTTTAGAAATAAGTATGACAACTGTTTAGTGGTATTGGGAAGTAGTGTAAAGGGAAAAGTTCAACTCATAGCTATGGCAACTGAAGAGGCAGTGAAAAGTGGTATTCACTGTGGAAAGATAATAAAGGAGGTTGCGGCTGTCACTGGAGGAAGTGGAGGAGGAAGACCGGATATGGCACAAGCCGGAGGAAAATTACCTGAAAAATTAGAAGAAGCTATAGGAAAATGCAGTATAATTATGGAAAAAAAAGTTAGATAGTATACATTTTATGAAATATGTTTTATAATAGATCTATTAGAATGTTAGCGGGGTGATATATATGGGCAAGGACAATACTATTCAGTTTGACATTTCTGAGAGTAAGAAAGCACTGACAAAAGAGATATTAACTGAAGTTTATGATTCGCTAATTAAAAAGGGATACAATCCGGTAAATCAGCTGGTAGGATACTTGATTTCAGGGGATCCAACTTATATAACAAATTATAATGGAGCAAGGTCATTGGTGAGGAAACTTGAGAGAGATGAGATACTTGAGGAAGTTTTGAAAGTCTATTTAGATATAAAATAAAAATGTCCTTTTAGGGCATTTTTATTTTAAATGTGAGCATAATATTGAGGAGAGTGAAAATTTGAGAATACTGGGACTGGATATAGGGGATAGAACTATAGGTGTTGCACTCAGTGATCCATTGGGATTTACAGCACAGGGAGTTACTACTATAAAGAGAAGGGGAATGGAAAAGGATATTGATGAGCTGAGATCTGTTTGTGAAAAATATGGTGTAGAATTAATTGTCTCCGGACTTCCTAAAAATATGAATGGAACACTTGGTCCCCAGAGTGAGAAAGTGATGGATTTTTGCAAAAGAATAGAGAAGCTTATAAAATTACCCGTAAAAATGTGGGATGAAAGATTAACTACCGTGGCAGCAAATAGAGCCATGTTAGAGGGAGATCTCTCCAGGGCAAAGAGAAAAAAGATAGTAGATAAAATGGCTGCTGTATATATTTTGCAGGGGTATTTGGACAGTATTTCGAAATGATTTATTTTGATAAAGCTAATTCTTTGAATAAAGGGGAAAAAATTGAATGGGAGAAAATATCAGAAACTTAATACTGGAGGATGAAGATGGCAAAAAAGTTCAATTTGAAGTGATTACCAAATTGGATATAGAAGATAGAGAGTATGTAATTGTAATGCCTGAAGAGTGTAGAGAATCAGAGGAAGCCATAGTGCTTAAGATAATAGAAGATGAAAATGGCGAGGAAATTTTTGCAACGTTGGAAGATGAAGATGAATTTAACCAGGTTTCAGAAGTATATGAAACTTTGTTTTAATGTTAATTGATTTTCAATTGACAATATTTTTCTGTTATATTAGACTTAAAATAGAAAAGTTTTTGTGGGTGTTTTAAAATTTAAGTTGAAATGGGGTATAGTTATGTCAAAGCTTTCCTCTTCAGAAATAGAGAGATTAAAAAATAGCCTGAAGGAAAAAGGGTATAAGCTTACACCTCAAAGGAGGGCTATAGTTGATATTATAATAAGAAATGAAGGACAGCATCTTACAACGGAAGAAATATATGATCAAGTTAGAAGTGAGTGTCCTGAAATTGGTTTAGCTACAGTTTATAGAACTGTACAACTTTTAGATGAGATAGGAGTTATATGTAAATTGGACTTGGATGATGGATGCAATAGATATGAAATAATACACAAGGAAGAAAATCACCAGCATCATCATTTGATATGTAATAAATGTTCAAAAATAATTGAGGTGACGGATGATCTTTTGGAACCCCTTGAGAGGGAAATAGAAAAGAAATATGATTTTAAAATTTTAAATCACAGTTTAAAATTTTATGGAATATGCAGTGACTGTAAAAAGTCCGGCAAATACAAGTAAAATTGCAATTTGTAATTTTTATATTTTATGAAAGAGTTATTTGACATAGGATGCGGATAGGGTACGTTTTTAATTTGATATTCATATTGTTTTAACATAACTTGTTCATAAGATATTTATTACCAAGTTGTAAAAATATTAAAATAAATTAAATAAGGAGGGAAGATTTTATTGCGAAAAGAAAGAGATAAGGTAAAAATTATTCCATTAGGCGGACTAAGTGAAATAGGAAAAAATATTACAGTAATAGAATACAAAGATGAGATAATAGTGATTGACTGCGGGATGGAGTTTCCAAGTGAAGAGATGTTAGGAATAGATATAGTCATACCCGATACAACTTATCTTAAAAAGAACATAGATAAGGTAAAAGGCATATTTTTAACTCATGGACATGAAGACCACATAGGGGCACTGCCGTATGTATTGAAAGAGATCAATGTACCTGTATATGGGAGCAAATTGACGTTGGGGATTGTTGATTCAAAATTAAAGGAACACGGTTTAAGTGGATCAGTGGATTTAAAGTGCATAAAAGCAGGTGACGTAATTAAGTTAAATAGAATGTCCGTGGAATTTATAAGAACCAGTCACAGTATAGCCGATTCCATGGCTATTGCAGTATATACCCCGGTGGGTATAATACTTCATACTGGTGATTTCAAGGTGGATTATACACCTATTGATGGCAGCGTAATTGATCTGGCTAGATTTGCAGAACTTGGGAAAAGGGGAGTAACTGTTATGCTGGCAGACAGCACTAACGTGGAAAGACCTGGATATACTATGTCGGAGAGGACGGTAGGACAGACCTTTCAAAAATTTTTTGCTGTGGCAAAAAGTAGAATAATAGTTGCCACTTTTGCATCTAATATTCACAGGATACAACAGGTAATTACTGCTGCTGAAAAATATGACAGGAAAGTGGCTGTTTCAGGTAGAAGTATGGAAAATATAATGGAAGTAGCTATGAATTTGGGATATATAAATATTAGGAAAAATACTCTTATAAATGTAGACAATATAAATAAATATCCCGGAAACAAGATAGTTATAATAACTACTGGAAGTCAGGGTGAACCTATGTCAGCACTTTCTAGAATGGCAGCTTCTGAGCATAAAAAAATAAGTATTATTCCAGGGGACACAATAATAATTTCAGCAAATCCCATACCTGGAAATGAAAAATTGGTGTCAAGGGTGATAAATCAATTGTTTAAAAAGGGAGCAGAGGTAATATATGAAGCTCTGGCGGATGTTCATGTATCAGGGCATGCCTGCCAAGAAGAATTGAAACTTATGCATACTCTTGTAAAACCCAAATTTTTTATACCTGTACATGGAGAATACAGACACCTAAAACAGCATGCAGATTTAGCGATGAATCTTGGACTTAACCCCAATAACATAATCATAGCAGACAATGGGGATGTTATAGAAGTTTCCAGAGATTCCATAAGAAAAAATGGAACAGTGGTATCGGGACAGGTATTTGTAGATGGCTTGGGAGTTGGAGATGTGGGGAATATAGTCTTAAGGGATAGAAGACATCTTTCTCAGGACGGAATACTTACAGTGGTTATTACTATTGAAAAAGAAACGGGTACCGTCATTGCAGGACCTGATATAATATCCAGAGGTTTTGTGTATGTTCGGGAATCAGAAGATCTAATGGAAGAGGCAAGGGAACTTGTTCGTGGTGCTTTAAAGGATTGCGAGGAAAAACATATTACAGAATGGTCAAGCATAAAATCCAATGTAAAAGAAGTACTTAGATCATTTCTCTACGAGAAGACGAAGAGAAAACCCATGATATTGCCAATAATCATGGAAATATAATATTGTATTAAAAATTAGGAGAGTATTTGATAATGAATATATATGATAGAACAAGAGAATTTGCAGAAGAGCTTAAAACATGTGATGAAGTAGTTGATCTTCAAAGATTGAGTCAAAGAATAAAAAACAATGAAGATTATACAAGAATATTGAGTGATTTTAGAAAAATACAAGTGGAGGCTTATTCGCAGCAAGTTCAAAATGGAAAGATCTCAGAAGAGATTATGGAAAAGTTTAAAAATATGGGCTCTGTGATTTCTGCTAATCCTCCTGTAAATGAATATATACAGGCAGAACAAAAATTCAGTGTAATGTGGCAGGACATATTAAAGATATTAAATGATGCCATAGGGGTAGATTTTTCTTTTGGAAAAGATAAAAATAAAGTTAATGTGCACTGAAAACCGTTAACTTAAGCATTATAAAGTTGACTTTTTAATACTATGATATTAGAATAAATATGGCAGCTCTAAATTGGATACAAAAAAGGTATCCAATTTTTTTGAGTGCTTATCCAATTCACAATGAATTTTGATATTTGAATATATTCCATAGGTTAAAAATAAATTGGAGGAGTAATAATGAATTTATTTACAAGAAATGATATAAGAAATGTGGCAATAATTGCACATGTAGATCATGGCAAAACTACATTAGTAGACGCATTATTAAAACAGAGCAATATATTTAGGGCAAATGAAAAAGTGGAAGAGAGGGTTATGGATTCAAATGCTATTGAAAGAGAGAGAGGAATTACCATACTTTCAAAAAATACTTCCGTAACTCATAAGGGGATTAAGATCAATATTGTAGATACACCAGGCCATGCAGATTTTGGCGGTGAGGTAGAACGTGTACTTGAGATGGTAGATAGTGTTCTATTGGTGGTAGATGCTGCTGAAGGCCCAATGCCGCAGACAAAATTTGTTTTAAAAAAGGCATTGGAATTAAAACTAAAACCAATAGTTGTAATAAACAAAATAGATAAACCAGATGCAAGACCATCTGAGGTTTTAGACGAAGTATTTGATCTGTTTATAGAGTTGGGGGCCAGTGACGAACAACTGGATTTCAGTGTGGTCTATTGTTCGGCAAAGGCGGGATTTGCTAAAAAGGAGATGGAGGATAAATCCACTAACATGGAACCTCTTTTCGATACTATAATAAAAAATGTTCCAGCACCTCAGGGATATCTGGATATGCCCCTTCAACTTCTAGTAACGACTATAGATCACAATGAATATGTAGGAAGAATAGGTGTTGGAAAGATAACGAGGGGTAGCATAAAGAAAAATGAACAAGTTGCTCTCATAAGAAAGGGAAATAAAATAGAAAATGTGAAGGTGTCAAATCTATATGTATATGATGGATTAAAAAAGGAAGAAGTAGAAGAGGCCAAACTGGGAGATATAGTTGCAGTTTCAGGAATTCCCGACATAAATATAGGTGAGACTATAGCTGATGCTTTAAATCCGGAAGCACTTCCTTTTGTAGATATAGATGAACCTACGCTGACTATGAATTTCATGGTAAATGATTCTCCATTTGCTGGTAGAGAAGGAGATTTTGTGACATCAAGGCATTTAAGAGACAGACTTATGAGAGAATTGGAGACTAATGTAGCCCTTAGGGTGGAAGAAACTGATTCACCAGACTGTTTTAAGGTAAGTGGAAGAGGAGAACTTCACCTCTCAGTTTTGATAGAAACCATGAGAAGGGAGGGTTATGAATTTCAAGTTTCCAAACCAACGGTGATATTTAAAGAAAAAGATGGAAAAAGATTAGAACCTATTGAATACCTCACTATAGACGTACCTGAAGAATTTATGGGAGTGGTTATGGAAAAACTGGGTCCGAGAAAAGCTGAAATGGTAAATATGACTTCAGCTGTAAATGGATATACCAGATTGGAATTTAGGATACCCGCCAGAGGATTGATTGGGTTTAGGAGTGAATTTATGACTGATACTAAGGGCAACGGTATAATGAACCATGTATTGGACGGATATGAAGAGTACAAGGGTGAGATACCCGGCAGGACAAGAGGCTCCTTGGTAGTATTTGAACCTGGAGTATCTATAACTTATGGACTTTTTAATGCTCAAGAGAGAGGAACACTATTTATAGGACCTGGAGTAGAAGTATATGAGGGTATGATAGCTGGTGAGTGTTCAAGACCGGAGGATATAGAGGTAAATGTATGCAAGAAAAAGCATCTGTCAAATACCAGATCCTCAGGAGCTGATGAAGCGCTGAAATTAGTGCCCGTGACGGAAATGACTCTGGAAAAGTCGCTGGAATTTATAGCACCGGATGAATTGGTAGAAATTACTCCCAAGAGTATAAGAATGAGAAAGAAAATATTGAATACGGATCTCAGGAAAAAGGCCATGAGAAGAAAATAGGAAGGATTGTTTACAGTGAAAAGACACTTAAAAAAAAGTATTTTTTTACTTTGTAGTGTGGCTTTAGTTTTATTAATTGCCGGTGTCTTGTATTATTTCATTCAAAATACAAGATACCCATTTAAAACAAACGGAAAAAAGATAAATTTTCAGATAAAACAAGGGGAAAGGTTAGAGCAGGTTATAGATAATCTGAGCAGCAGTAAATTAGTAAAAAATCCACTTTTGATAAAATGGTATACAAAAAGGCATTTTGAAAATGGCCTGTTAAAACCTGGAAAGTATTCCTTTTCTAAAGGTATAAGCTTGAGTAATTTTGTACTCTATGTGGAAAGGGGAATTAGGGATGATAGACCTGTAAAAGTTATAATACCTGAAGGATATGATATAGAGCAGATAGGAAATTTACTGGAGAAAAAGGGGATAATAAGCAGCTCGAATTTTATAAAAAGCTGCAGGGAGTATAAACTGCCTGATTTTGTGAAGAAAGATTCAAAAAGAAGGTATGCCCTGGAAGGGTATTTATTTCCGGATACCTATGATTTTCTCAAAGGAAGCAGCGGAGATTATATAATTGAAGTGATGCTAAATAGATTTTCTGATGTCCTGGATAAAGTACAGGAGGATACAGGAAAACATTTAAACATTCAAGAAATGGATAAAATCATAACCATGGCTTCTATAGTTGAAAGAGAAGTGAAAAAACCCGAGGAGAGGGGAAAGGCAGCTTCTGTATTTTACAATAGATTAAAAAGGAATATGAAGCTTCAGTCCTGTGCTACAGTATTGTATGCACTGAATGTGCACAAGGATAAGGTGTATTATAAAGATTTACAAGTAGACTCCCCGTATAACACTTATAAAGTAAATGGACTTCCTGAGGGGCCTATATCCAATCCAGGAAAGGGCTGTATAATAGCGGCTATAAATCCTGAAAAGACAAATTATCTTTATTTTGTTTCTGAAAATAATGGAACTCATTTTTTTACAGATAGTAATGAAAAGTTTTTGGAGGTCAAAAAAACTACTCAGGGTGAATGACCGACCTTTTGGAGGAAGATATGAGTGAAGTTGAACATGAATATATAAAAGAATATATAACGTCCTTAATAGGAAGTCATAGTGGAATATTAAAGGAAATAGAGGAGTATGCATCTGAAAATTCCATACCGATAGTGCATAGAGAGATGGCAAGATTTTTAGAGCTTATGATAAATATGAAAAGACCATCTAGGGTTCTTGAACTTGGAACTGCTGTTGGATATTCTGCCATTTTAATGAGTCTCAGTTCCCATAAAAAAAATCATATAACCACTATTGAAAGGGACAAAAATATGGTTGAAATTGCTAGAAAAAATATAAAAAGATATAATTTTGAACAATATATAGATGTTATTGAGGGAGATTGTATGGAAATACTTAAGAATATTAGAGAAAAATTTGATCTTATATTCATTGATGCCGGAAAGGCACATTACAATCATTTTTTACCCTACTGTTTAGAACTTTTAGACGAAGAAGGCGTAATAGTGGCAGATAATGTATTGTTCAGGGGAATGGTGGCTTCTGATGAATTAGTAAAGAGAAGAAAAATAACCATAGTCAAGAGAATGAGAGAATACTTAAAAATTGTATCTGATGACAATAAATTTATAACTTCAATTATACCTATGGGAGATGGTATTGCTGTTACTATGAGGAGGAATTGAGATGAATAAAAAGCCGGAGTTATTGGCACCTGCGGGCAATTTGGAAAAGCTGAAAACTGCCGTGGATTTTGGAGCGGATGCAGTCTATTTAGGAGGAAATAAGCTTAATCTTAGAGCATTTGCAGACAATTTTACGGATGAAGAACTTATAGAAGGTATGAAATATGTTCATGAAAGGGAAAAGAAGGCATTTATAACTGTCAATGTATTTCCACATAATGCTGATCTAGAGGGATTGGAAGGTTACCTAAAGAAATTGTATAAATTGGATGTAGACGGGATAATTGTGTCAGATCCAGGGATAATAATGGCTGCCAGGAAAATCGTGCCGAATCTGGAGCTGCATCTAAGTACTCAGAGTAATAATGTGAATTGGATGTCTGCTATATTTTGGTATAGACAGGGTATAAAGAGAATAGTTCTTGCCAGGGAACTTTCGCTTGAAGAAATAAAAGAGATAAGGCAGCATTTACCAGAAGATTGTGAAATAGAGGCTTTTGTTCATGGAGCCATGTGTATGGCCTATTCGGGAAGATGCATGCTTTCAAATTATATGACAGGAAGAGATTCCAATAGGGGGCAGTGTGCCCAGCCTTGCAGATATAAATACTATCTTATGGAAGAGAAGAGGCCGGGAGAATACTTTCCTGTATTTGAAGATAACAGGGGGAACTATATTTTAAATTCGAAAGATCTCTGTATGATAGAACATATTCCAGAATTAGTAGAAGCGGGCATAAATTCATTTAAGATAGAGGGAAGAATGAAAAGTGCATATTATGTAGCTACTGTAGTTAAAGCCTATAGAAGGGCTATGGATTCCTATTTTGAAAACCCTGATACATATGTATTTGAGGAGAAATGGCTGGAGGATTTGATGAAAGTCAGTCATAGAAAATATTTTACAGGATTCTATTTTGAAGATAAAGACAGCCAAATTTTCGAAAATTCATCTTATATAAGAAATTATGATATAGTTGGCTTAGTTAAAGACTATGATAAGCACGATAATACCGTGGTTATAGAACAGAGGAATAAAGTATACAGTGGAGATATGGTGGAAGTATTAAGGCCTATAGGAGACAGTTTTAAAGTATATCTAAAAGATATGAGAGATGAAAATGGGGAGAAAATAGAATCAGCTCCTGTTGCCCAGATGATATTTACTGCAGTAGTGGATAGAATATTGGAAAAGGGAGATATGCTTATAAAAGCTAAACTATAAGTTACAACCTGGTAAAATTATATCCAGGTGAATAAAATACCTTATTTTGGATAGAAATTAGTCTAGATGAGGTGTTTTTTTATGTTAAAGATAAACAGGCATATAATACAAAAAAGACAATATATTTTATTTTTCATAATTATTTTAGCGTTTTCCCTGCTGTATTTTAAAATAATAAAACTTCAGTATTTTGGAAGTAGTAAATTGAGTGTAATGGCAGATTCACAATATTCCTATAAAGAGGATTTAACCGATGTAAATTATATGTTATATGATTGCCATGGGAAACAATTTATGAGTTATGATAAAAAATATTATGTGGTTATATCGCCAGAAGTATTTTTGAAAGATAATGAAAATGTGGATTCAGAGAAGATGCTCACTTTAATTTATACTCTTAGAAATTATGACAGTGATTACGATATATCTAAAGCTGGAGTATTGAATAAAAGTGAGAAATTATATTATGAGGTGGATGTAAACACCTACAATAAGTTAAAGAATATAACTGGAATAAATGGAGTCTATACGTATGTTTATTCTCCTTTAAATAAAGCTGGTATATGGAGTATAGGAAATTTACTTCTAAATCCTAAGAGAACTGAGAATAACCAAATTAAAAATAAAAATTCCTTAGAAATGCAGATATATGAGAAGACAAAAGACAATAATAAACCTGAGGTCGTATTTGAAAGGGATGTAGATGGAAAGATAATAAATAAAAAAGTGAATTATCCTGAAAACAATGTAAATGTGAGATTGACTGTAGATAAAAGTATACAGGACAAAATAAAAGAAATATTAAATGAGGGAAAAAATAAAGAATTTAGTCAGATAGGTGTGGTTTTGATGGAGGCGGATACGGGAAAAATAAAGGCACTTGTACAGAAAGATGACAGTAAACCAAATGTAAATATAGGTGCTGCCACTAATCATGGATTTTTTCCCGGCTCCATATTTAAAGTTATAGTAGAAGAGGCAGGACTTGATAAAAATATCATAAATGTAAATGACAAATTTACCTGCAAAGGACTGTATGAGGTAGAAGATGAGGCAAATCATGGCACACTGACTCCAGGAGAAGCACTGACTGTATCCTGCAATGATGTGTTTGCCCAGATAGGGGAAAAGGTGGGATTTAATAATTTTTATGACAATGCAAAAAGTCAGGGATTATTTCAAACAGTTTTAAATTTAGATGGTGAGAAATCAGGACTGTTTGAGGTAAAAAATCCAAGTTATGCCGACGGAAGCTTATCCCTTGCATCTATAGGGCAAAATATTAGGATAACTCCGATAGAAGCTATCAGCATACCAAATACGGTGGTAAATGGTGGAGTATATGTAAAGCCGTATATATTAGATGCCTATGTGGATGATAAAAATAGTAATATAGAAAAATTGAATACCACAAGTAGTTCCGTTATAAAAAAATCAACAGCTGAGGAAATGAAAGAACAGATGATAAATGTAGTGAAAAATGGTACAGGAAAATCTGCACATGTAGATGACATGGAAGTTGGAGGAAAAACGGGAAGCACCCAGCGAATAGAGCTGACCGGTAAAAATAAGACAGCAGAGGAACATTCAGATGGATGGTTTGTAGGATTTTTTAAGTATAATGGCAAGTACTATTCTATGGTTGTTTTTGTGAAAGATATAGATAAAAATAATGAAAGCGGTGGGAATACTGCTGCCCCAATATTTAGGGATATAGTTTCAAACATACAACAATATCTAAATTAAATTTTATTTATATATGCACTTTTTGAAAAAGCTGCTCATAGTATATTAATAAGCACTATTAGGAGGAGCAGCTGGTGTTTATAACAAATTACTTATTAGATATTATTGGGAATGTAGTATTTATGACGGCTTATGTTACAAATAATAATTCATTTCCACAACCTCTAAGTGATGATGAAGAAGCATATTATTTAAGAAAGTTAAAAGAAGGGGATCTACTTGCTAAAAGCATTTTAGTGGAGAGAAATTTGAGGTTGGTAGCACATATTGTAAAGAAGTATTCTTATCCAGGAAAAGAAGTAGATGACTTAATCTCTATTGGAACTGTAGGATTGATCAAGGCGATAGATTCTTTTGATGCATCCAAGGGGACTAGGTTAGCAACATATGCGGCAAAATGTATAGAAAACGAAATATTGATGCTTATAAGAAATAATAAGAAAATTAGAAATGAAGTGTATTTACAAGATCCAATAGGTGTGGATAAAGAGGGAAATGAAATATCTTTGATGGATGTGCTTAGCAGTGATGAAAATTCTATAATTGAAATTGTAGAACAGAAAATACAGGTGAAAAAATTATATTCTAAGATAAATACATGTTTGTCTCAAAGAGAAAAGAGTGTTGTAGAAATGAGATATGGGCTTTTAGAGGGGAAGCCCAGAACTCAAAGAGAAATAGCAAAAATACTTGGCATATCCAGATCTTATGTATCTAGAATCGAAAAAAAAGCGTTAAAAAAATTATACAAGGAATTAAATTATTGGACAAAATGATTTTTATATTGAACTTGTAAATTTTTAATAAATTCCATGGTATATGTTATCGTTGTATTTTGAACTATAAGAAATTTAATAAATATGTAATAGTATGCACATGGAATTTATGGCATTTTTAGATTATTTTAATTTTAAATGTATGATTCAGCCTGTAAATTCAGTAAATAATTTTTATTAAAAT